>CAUZRI010000104.1:0-6504 GCA_963582285.1 Gammaproteobacteria bacterium
GTCAGATAAAATTCACCTTGTGCATTTTTATTATCCAATGCATTTAACCATTGTTTAATCAAACTAGCTTTTACTACCATTAATCCTGTATTAATTTCACAAATATCCCTCTGCTCGTTTATTGCATCTTTGTCTTCAATAATCTTAATAAGATCACCGTTTTCATCCCGGACAATACGTCCATACCCAGAAGGGTCATCAAAATTAGCGGTTAATAAACTAAATCCTGATTCATCAGCGGCTGACACCAGCTTTTGTAATGATTCATAAGTTATTAATGGAATATCTCCGTACAAGATTAAAACGTTATCGACGTCGGGCACAGAATTTAACGCTAATTTTACTGCGTGCCCTGTACCTAACTGTTCTCGCTGTTCTATCCAGTTAGCTTGCAAATGTGATTGAGAATCCGGCACTAATTGACCACCGTAACCAAACACAATATGCATTTCTCTATGGTTAAGGCGGGAGGCAGCAACATATACATGCTCAAGCAATGTTCTACCTGCAAGTTTGTGCAAGACTTTAGGTAGTTCGGAATGCATCCTCGAACCTTGGCCCGCTGCAAGAATTATTACGCTTAGACTCATCGATTGAAAAAGATAAAAATTATTTCAGAATTAGGAAAGGACATAATAGTCCGTGTTGAGAAGTGAAGCAAAACTGATTGCCCGGAATCACTATGAAATTTACTGTCGGCTAAGACCAATCTCTGAGACTAATGTCTCGATTATCTGCCTGACCGTTTTCGAAGTCGTTGAATCGCCTGTAATTGTGCGGCAACTTCAGCGGTCTGAGCAAGTGCAGTTGCATAATCAACTTCAGCACTTCTATCTTGAAGTTGCCGATCTGCTTCTTCCTTTGCCTTAATTACAGCTGCTTCATCAAGGTCTTCTGCTCTAACGGCTGTATCAGATAATACCGTTACTATTTTTGGTTGTATCTCCAACATACCACCAGACACATAAAAACCTTCTTCATTACCATCAGCTAATTTAACTCTAACCTCACCCGGGGCTAACTGTGTAATTAAAGGAGTATGCCCAGGGGCAATACCAATTTCACCCATGCTAGCGGGAGCAAACACCATCTCCACATCACCGGAGTATATTTCCCGCTCCGCACTGACAATATCTATATGTATAGTTGGCATTATTTTATCAGCCTACATCTTCTTTGCATTTTCTACAGCTTCTTCGATCGTACCGACCATGTAAAAGGCCTGTTCCGGCAAATGGTCATATTCGCCATTTACAATTGCATTGAAGCCCTTAATACTATCTTTCAAAGAGACATACTTTCCTGGTGTTCCAGTGAATACTTCTGCAACACTAAAAGGTTGTGATAAAAATCGTTGAATTTTCCTTGCGCGAGCCACTGAAAGTTTATCTTCCTCAGAAAGCTCATCCATACCAAGAATGGCAATAATATCGCGAAGTTCCTTATAACGCTGCAATATATTTTGAACTGAACGAGCCGTGTCGTAATGCTCTTGTCCCACTACAAGTGGATCGAGCTGTCTACTGGTAGAATCGAGAGGATCAACCGCTGGATATATACCCAACTCGGCAATCTGACGCGAAAGAACTACCGTTGCATCCAAATGTGAAAATGTCGTAGCAGGTGATGGATCAGTAAGATCGTCAGCGGGCACATAGACCGCCTGGATAGATGTAATGGATCCTGTTTTAGTGGATGTAATTCTTTCCTGCAATTTACCCATTTCTTCTGCCAAAGTAGGTTGGTAACCTACCGCGGATGGCATACGACCCAGCAGTGCTGATACCTCGGTTCCGGCTAATGTAAAACGATATATATTATCTACAAAGAAAAGTACGTCCCTGCCTTCATCACGAAATTTTTCTGCCAAGGTTAATCCGGTCAATGCAACTCGAAGACGATTTCCAGGTGGTTCATTCATCTGTCCATACACCATCGAGACCTTGGATTTTTCAAAATCCTTAATGTTTACAACACCAGACTCCTGCATTTCATGATAGAAGTCGTTTCCTTCACGGGTTCGCTCACCGACACCAGCAAACACTGACAACCCAGAATGTTTAGTAGCAATATTATTAATTAGCTCCATCATATTTACTGTCTTACCCACGCCAGCACCACCAAATAACCCAACTTTTCCTCCTTTCGCAAAGGGACAAACCAGGTCAATAACTTTTATTCCGGTTTCCAGTAACTCTGTGGTTGGGCTTAAATCAGTAAACGCCGGTGCATCTCGGTGAATGGCCATTTTTTCATCTGTTTCTATGGGGCCTACTTCGTCGATTGGCTGACCAAGTACATTCATAATACGACCGAGTGTTTTTACACCAACCGGGACAGTAATCGGGGCACCGGTATTATTTACCGTCAATCCACGTTGCAGGCCATCGGTTGAACCTAGTGCAATGGTTCGAACGATACTGTCACCTAGTTGTTGTTGTACCTCAAGAGTTGTTTCAACATTCTCTCCTTCTACCTCTAATGCATCATATACTTTTGGTATGGAATCGCTGGCAAATTCCACGTCAACAACCGCACCAATAATCTGTACAATATTTCCAGAACTCATTTTTTTAGTTCCCCGTTATTTCTAAATATTTTCTGACAAAAAATATGTTGTTTTAATTAAACAGCAGCTGCGCCACTGACTATTTCCGATAATTCCTGAGTAATTGCAGCCTGACGAGCCTTGTTATAAATCAATTGCAGTTCGTCAATTAATTCGCTTGCATTATCCGATGCACTCTTCATTGCTACCATTCTTGCTGCCTGTTCACAGGCAATATTTTCAGATACATCCTGGTAAACCAATGATTCAATATAACGATTTAATAGCGGATCCAGTACGTCCTTGGCATCGGGTTCATATATGTAGTCCCAATGATATTTTAATTCTTCATCTTCACTCGCTGGAACTGGAACCAATCTTTCTAATTTTGGTGCCTGGGTCATAGAATTTACAAATTCGTTAGACGAAATATAGATCTCGTCAATGCTGCCCTCAATATATTTATCTAGCATTACCTTTACAGCCCCAATTAATATCTCCAATGAAGGTCTGTCACCTATATGAGTTGTTTGTGCAACAATATTTGCCTTAATTCTTGAAAAAAAACCAACTGCCTTGTTGCCAATTATGCTCATATCTATTTCAAGCCCCTGCTCCGACCACTTCTGCATACGTCTTAACAGGTCTCTAAACAGATTTGAATTTAGTCCGCCACATAATCCACGATCAGTTGAAACAACAATAATTCCAATCCGTTTCACTTCTTGACGATTTATTAAATACGGATGTTTATATTCTGGATTTGCCTGCCCAAGATGGGCAATTACCTGACGCATTTTGTGTGCGTACGGTCTTGCAGCTTGCATACGTTCCTGGGCCTTACGCATCTTACTTGCAGCGACCATTTCCATGGCCTTGGTGATCTTCTGAGTATTTTTAACACTCGTAATCTTGGTTCGTATTTCTTTACCTACGGCCATTACAAGGGACTCGTTGCTCGTTGCTCGTTGCTCGTGTTGCAAGTAACAAGCAATGAACTGCCATTAAAGGAGAAGGCCATTATTAGTATAATCTTTACCACGAATGATCCTTCTTAAACTCTTCAATTGCGGATTGAAGTGATGCTGCAATATCATCACCAAAATCACCGGTTTCATTTATTTTCGCAATAAGCTCTTTCTTGCTGCTATTCATGAAACTGTGTAATGCAGATTCGAAACTACCTATCTTTTCTAAATCGATATCATCGACAAATCCATTTTCCACAGCATACAAACTGACCGCCATATCCGCGACACTAAATGGCGAGTACTGATGTTGTTTCATTAATTCCATTACTCGCTGACCACGTTCCAACTGCTTACGAGTTGCTTCATCCAGGTCGGATGCAAATTGGGAAAATGCCGCCAATTCACGATACTGAGCTAAAGCCAGGCGAATACCACCACCGAGTTTTTTAATAATTTTGGTCTGCGCTGCACCACCTACTCGTGACACTGATAACCCGGCATTAATAGCAGGTCTGAAACCAGAGTTAAATAAGTCTGTTTCAAGATAAATCTGTCCATCAGTGATAGAAATAACATTGGTTGGCACGAATGCAGACACGTCACCCGCCTGGGTTTCAATGATAGGCAATGCGGTCAATGAACCTGTTTTGCCTTTCACTTCACCGCCAGTCAAACGCTCAACATAATTAGCATTTACTCGTGCAGCCCGTTCAAGGAGGCGCGAATGCAGATAAAATACATCTCCTGGATACGCTTCACGCCCAGGTGGGCGTTTCAATAAAAGTGATACCTGCCGATATGCCCAGGCCTGTTTTGTCAGATCATCATAAATAATGAGGGCATCTTCACCACGGTCTCTGAAATATTCACCCATGGCACATCCGGCATACGGAGCAATGTACTGCATTGCAGCTGAATCGGATGCTGTTGCAGCAACGACAATCGTATGCTCCATTGCACCATGTTCTTCTAATTTTCTAATCACAACATTAATGGATGAAGCCTTCTGGCCGATAGCGACATAGATACACTTAATTCCAGTACCTTTCTGATTAATTATTGTATCGATGGCAACAGCTGTTTTTCCAGTCTGCCTGTCTCCAATAATCAATTCACGCTGACCACGCCCAACAGGGACCATGGCGTCAATAGATTTCAATCCTGTCTGAACAGGTTGTGATACGGATTGTCGATCAATAACACCCGGGGCTATTTTTTCAATTGGAGATGATAACGAACTCTTGATTTCCCCTTTCCCATCAATCGGTGTACCCAATGAATCGACCACTCGACCTAGCAATGCCTCACCCACTGGTACTTCTAAGATTCGTTTAGTGCATTTGACCGTATCACCCTCAGAAAGATGCAAGTAGTTTCCTAGAATAACGGCACCTACTGAGTCCCTTTCAAGGTTCATCGCGAGTCCGTATGTGTTACCTGGAAACTCAAGCATTTCACCCTGCATCGCATCACTAAGGCCATGAACACGGGCAATACCGTCGGCTAAACTGACGATGGTACCTTCTGTTCGAGCCTCAGTATCAAGGTCAAAATCTTTGATTTTCTTTTTTATTAATTCACTTATTTCAGTTGCGCTGATTGACATCGCTGTTCCTCTCTTGCGAACAAATTAATTATATTAAAATACTATCCAATTAAACTATTACGTAATTCTGTTAACCGGCCCTGTAAAGATGCATCAATTACTGAATCGCCCGCAGTGATTATCATGCCACCAATTAGGGACTTATCCACTGCTGATAATATACTGACTTTTTTACCTAAACGTTTTCCCATAGACGCAGAAATTTTGTTTTCCTGATCTGAATCAAGTTCAAATGCCGAAACGACATTAATTTCAATTCTTCCCTCTGCGTCAGCCCGTCTCTTTTCAAATAAATCAAAAATTTGAGTCACATAACCAAGACGATTAGCGCTAATGAGAACCTTTATAAAATTGGCTCCCGTCTGCGATAAATTTGTCCCTACGATTTCACTTACTAATTGCTGTAACTGCTGATGACTGATTTTAGGACTACTCAGGATCATCCTCATTTGAGGATCCCGGACGATTTGAGACAATACATTTAGCAATGAGGACCATTGCTCGAAGTCACCCTCTTCCGCAGCCTGATCAAATACGGCATTTGCATAAGGTCGGGCAATTGTAATGTTATCTTGCATACCTTGGCATCCAGTCCTTATAACCCAGAACTTACTTTGGCAAGAATTTCATTGTGCGCATTTTTATCGACTTCTCGCATTAGTATTTGTTCTGCACCCACTAATGCCAATGCGGCAACATCTCCTTTTAATTGCTCCTTTGCTACAGTACGTTCACGATCAATTTCTGCTTGCGCAGCGTGAATTAGTCGATCACCTTCAGATTTTGCGTTGATCTTGGATTCCTCAACGATTTCATCTCCACGGTGTTGTGCCTGAGCAATAATTTCGGCAGCTTTTTGCTTACCTTCATCTAACATTTCTGCTTGACGTTTTTCAGCCTCTACCAAAGATTGTTGGCCTTTTTCTGCTGCTGCCAATCCGTCAGCAATTTTAGTCTCCCGCTCTTCCATATTTTGCAATAGAAACGGCCAAACATATTTCATGGTAAATACTACAAAGACTAAAAACGCAATCAATTGCCCTATCAGGGTTGCATTAAAATTCACAGTCTTGTCCTCTATTCAGGTATGAATGAATCGATTACACCTGACAACTATTGCAGGTAAGCAAGAAATGGATTAGCAAGGGTAAACCACATGCCGATACCAATTCCAATCATAGTTACAGCATCAATTAACCCTGCAACCAGGAACATTTTACCCTGTAGCATGGGTGCGAGTTCAGGCTGACGTGCAGATCCTTCCAGAAACTTACCACCGAGGGTTCCGAAACCGATTGCAGTTCCAAACGCTCCCATACCCAGTACAATTAATACACCCAGCGATGTAAAAGCCAGAATTTGTTCCATTATATCCTCCA
>CAUZRI010000105.1:0-6483 GCA_963582285.1 Gammaproteobacteria bacterium
CCAACAATACCTGATCTTTATTCTTATAAGAATAAAGATATAAACTTCAAACCATTCTCCTCTTTAATATAAACGAAGATATTCTCACGGTGCCTGGAAAGGTCCCCGTAATTTAAGTCTTTATATTAGATATATTTATCTTCTATCATACAGGTGGCAGGCGAGAGATATGTTACTAATGGTATATAATATAGAGCGTAAGGATTGCTAGTCTAAACCTGAATGTTTATTTTGGTTAATACACTTTTCTATATTAGAACTGATAATAAGTACGGGGGTCGTAATGAATGGATTTTACAAATTTATTGGAATTATAATGGTTAGCCTGGGTTGTTTATGTGGTACGGCTTTTCTATTTGCTCAGGATAGTTCAAATACCTTGGTTCTCAGGGGAGCAACCATAATAGATGGGATTTCCGATACTCCATTACGTGGTTATTCATTACTGATTGAAGGAAATACCATAAAGGAAGTCATCCCCGCTGGTGGAACGATCCCTGAAAATGTAGAAACAGTTGATTTCACAGGTAAGTATATTATCCCCGGATTGATTGATACCCATGTGCATTGGCTGGACTGGATGGGAGAGATGTATGTTAACCATGGTGTGACCTCTGTAGTTGGATTGATGGAATTTGATCGTGACAGACGACTTGAAAGCCAATCTTCCCATACAGTACCCAGACTATTTCATAGTGCGAACCGTCCGCCGTTTAATAAAGATCACAGCCGTTCTGAAATACGTCAGATCGTCAAGGCGTGGCTGGAGAAGGAACCGGATATTGCCCATTTTCCCACAAACAATCGCGATATAAGTGAGGCATATGCTATTGCGGCACGTGAGGTACATCGGGCGGGGTATATGGTGTTCGGTCATGCTGAAAATGTTCCCCTAAGTCTGGTGGATGGTCACGGTGTGATCGAACACATTTGGGGTTTTGCGCAGGCAGTGATGACAGATCAGGAATTGGAATCCTTTCAAAATGGAGAACACCTGACCTGGGCGACATTCATGACGGACAGATGGGACCAGTTGGATGAAATTATTGCTGACATGGTAAATAAAGAAATTTATATCAATCCTACTATGACCTATGAATGGGGAGGTATGAGTAAAGATGCTCTGCGAAGGGAACATGATGATTACAACGTTATCAGTAATCCTGATCTGACGTATTTTCCACAAAATATTGCGACAGGCTTGTTAGCAAAACATAGACAGATAAAAAATTTCTCCAATCGATATGGCAATCTGCCGTATGTAAGTAAGCTCCCTGAAAAAGACCTGGCTCAGTTTCAAGAGGGTTATAAGAATGTGAATGAATTTCTTCGTCGTTTTGTTGGAGCAGGTGGAAAAATTCAGGCAGGTACCGATGCCATTACTGCCGGTGTTCCGGGGCTTGGTCTGCACCAGGAAATGCAGATGCTGGTAGAAGCCGGTTTAACCCCCATGCAAGCAATAAAATCTGCTACCCGCTGGTCAGCGGAGCAATTTGAAGGCATAAAGGGTGCACGGGGTCCGGCAAAAGTCGGTTCAATTGAAGCAGGAAAATTTGCCGATCTTGTTGTACTGGATGCTAATCCATTACAAGACATCTATAATTCACAAAAAATTTCCAGAGTAATGAAAAATGGCGAGTGGGTAATACCGGGTTATCATCCGGAATATTATAGTTTCACAAATCCACCTCGTTCCATCGCAGGCTCAACCTTTGCGCCGGTAATAAGTTCTATTACGCCTACCATAATGACTGCCGGCTCATCGTCTACACGTGTTGCCTTGGTAGGTAGTGGTTTCCAATTGATTTCCTTGATTCGCGTTAACGGTCTTTCGATGAAGACGCATTTCATCAATCCCCGTCGTTTGGAATTTGATATCCCACTCTCTTTACTGAAAAGTGCCATTGATCCCTATCGATCACCTGGCCCATTTCAGGAGCCGGGTATTGTTGGTTTCCGTTCCGTCGAGGTCCATGTCTATAGCCCGCCTCCTGAGGGAGGGACTTCAAATTCAGTTCACCTGATGCTACGTCCGCAATAGTGCATTAAATAACATATGCGGTGTAATCAGCTATTTAAGCTGAAAACCCTTAATAATGAGGTGATTGACTAGCGGAATTGCTACCTGTTTATACGATATTAGCTTAATATGTCGCAATTCAATTTTGCTTTATTGGGGGTTATAATTATATGTACAGTTCACTAAACTGGCACATAGAGGATCTATAATAATGTTAAAAAGTATGGCGTCCTGGACAGGAATTGCACTCGTTGTATTTACCAGTGTGTGTATTGCCCAGCAAGAATCCGATCATACTCAATACAGCCAGACTCTGAATCAGTATTGTGTAAGTTGTCATAATGACGCATTAATGACAGCAGGCCTGTCATTGCAGAATATGGATGTGGAGAATGTGGGTGCAGGTGGTGCAATCTGGGAAAAGGTGCTGCGAAAATTACGCGCCAGGGCCATGCCCCCTTCTGGGATGCCTCGCCCAGCTGATGCGACCTATCAGTCCTTTATCAACTATCTTGAGTCTAACCTCGATCTTTACGCAAAAAATTACCCTCAACCTGGCCAGCCTGCGATGCGGCGATTGAATCGGACAGAATATATCAATTCAATTAGCGAGCTATTTGCTATCGATATAGATGGCGATAAATTATTACCACCAGATGATGCCATGTATGGTTTTGATAATATCGGCACAGTACTGAGCCTTTCACCTTTGTTAATTGAACGATATATTTCCGCAGCACGTAAGGTCAGGTTACAGGCCATTGGTAATCCAGATATCGTTCCTAGTTTTGAATATAACACTTTGCCTCAGGCGCTCAAGCAGGATGAGCGCATGAATGATGACATGCCCTTTGGCTCTCGAGGTGGCATCGCTGTGGAACATCATTTTCCAATGGACGGTGAATATGTCATACAGATAAGACTGCAAAAAAACTATCGCGACTATATTCGTGGGATGGATAATAAAGAACATCAAATTGATGTGCGTATAAATGATGAACGTATTAAATTATTCACTATTGGTGGAGAGAAGCACGGTAAGTCATCGCAACTTTTTTCCACTGCCGCCCAGGGCGATGTGGTGCAGGAAAAGTATGAAAGATTTGCTGATGAAGCACTAGAGGTTCGATTTCCCGCCAAGGCTGGCAAGCAGAAGATTACTGCGGCATTTTTGCAAGAGACGCTACTTCCAGAAGGACCACTAATTCCCGAATACACTATGTACGATTACACGCAGTACAAGGGTGGCAATCCTGGGGTACGTACTCTGGCAATTGGTGGGCCATTTGATGTAAGAGGACCAGGTCAGACAGCTAGCCGAGAGAAAATATTTACTTGCACACCAAAAAATAAAAATGATACTGCCTGCGCTGTAAAGATTCTTACTAAATTTGCACGAAATGCCTATCGTCGACCACCGACAAAAAAAGAAGTGAATGTATTGCTGGATTTTTATCGTCAAGGTCAACGAAAAAATGGTTTTGAAGCGGGTATTGGCATTGCCATAGAGCGAATATTAGCCGGCCCGGAATTTTTGTTCTTAACTGAAAATGTACCGCAATCTGTCAGCCCTGGTGAGGTTTATCCACTCTCTGATCTGGAGTTGGCTAGCCGATTATCCATATTTCTTTGGAGCCAGATACCGGATGAAGAACTCCTGACAATAGCGGAATCCGGCAAACTTAAAAATCCAGGTATCCTGGAACAGCAAATAAAACGTATGCTGGATGATCCACGCTCACTGGCACTGGTGGAGAATTTTGCTGCCCAGTGGTTAACCCTGGGTAAGTTAAATGTTGCAGCACCCGATATTGAAATTTTTCCGTATTTTGATGACAATCTCAGAGAGTCGTTTAGAAAGGAAACCGAGCTTTTTATCCAGCATATATTAAGGGAAGATCGCCCTCTGCTAGAAATCCTCACTGCAGATTACACATTTATTAATGAACGTCTGGCAAAGCATTATGAAATTCCCAATGTCTTTGGAAATCATTTTCGTAAGGTAAGCCTGCCCGATAATACCCGTGGTGGTTTGTTAGGTCAGGGTAGTATCTTAACGGTAACATCCTACGCCAACCGAACAGCCCCGACCATTCGTGGCAAGTGGATACTGGAAAATATTTTAGGTGCACCACCACCGCCACCACCTGCGAATGTCCCTGGATTAAGAGATAAAAATGATGCTGGCGTAATACTTACTATGCGTGAACGTATGGAACAGCATCGGGCAAATCCTGTCTGTGCCAGTTGTCATAAGGTAATGGATCCTTTGGGTTTTGCCCTGGAAAACTATGATGCCATTGGAAAATGGCGAACCACAGATAGCGCGTCTTCTGCGGCAATCGATTCCACTGGGGCCCTGCCTGATGGTACCGCATTTGAAGGACCCGTAGGACTGAGGTCGGTGTTAATGGAGAAGCGCCAGAATGATTTTATTTTTACAACAGTAGAAAAATTAATGACCTATGCCTTGGGTCGAGAAATTATGCATACCGATGCACCCATTATTCGTTCCATAATCAAGGAAACAAAACCTGATGAGCATAGTTTGCCATCATTAATATTGTCAGTAATTAAAAGTACACCTTATCAGATGAGGAGGGTATCAAACCGTGATGATATTTAAAAAAGCGATTCCCCGTAGAACCTTTTTACGTGGTGTAGGGGCAACCTTGGCACTACCCATGTTAGACGCCATGACCCCGGCACTTGCAGCTACAAAAGACCATGTAGAAATTCCACGCCGGTTTTCAATTGTCTATGCACCAAATGGGATGAATATGTCAAAATGGACACCTGCTACAACCGGTGCATCATATGAATTAACACCAACATTAAAACCGCTCGCAAAATATCGCGAACAGATGCTGGTGTTAAGTGGTCTGGCAAATAAAGCCGGTTATGCATTACCAGGTGAAGGAGAGTCTGCGCCTCATGAACGGGCAGGCGGTGTATTTCTAACAGGAGTACATCCAAAAAGAGAAGGCAACACTGGTATATCTATTGATCAAATCATTGCTAAAGAACTCGGCAAAAAGACCCAGCTGGCATCACTGGAATTAGGGCTACACACCAATGATGCGGTGGGTCAATGTGAAAAGGGTTGGAGCTGTGCCTACATTAGCACCTTGTCATGGCGAACCCCAACGACACCTTTGCCGATTGAGAGCCGACCGCGTGCAGTATTCGAAAGATTATTTGGTGATAGTACAGATCCTGTCGTTCGCATGGAACGGATCCATAAGGAAAAAAGTATTCTTGATTCAGTAACCGAAGCAGCATCAGATATGATGAAGACTATTGGTTATGAAGATCGTATCAGGATGTCCGAATATCTGGATGGTATGCGTGAAGTAGAACATCGTATACAAATGGCTGAATCACAGACCAATACAAACTTACCAATGATGGAACCACCAACGGGAATACCCAAAGAATTTGTTGACCATATTAAGTTAATGTTTGACTTGAAAGTACTGGCCTTCCAGACCGACATGACCCGAATGATTACCTTTATGACAGGTCCTGAACAAAGTAATCGTACCTATCCAGAGCTTGGTATTTCTGATGTACATCATTCACTTTCGCATCATCAGGGAAATTCAACGAGTCTGGATAAACTATTCAAGATTAACGTCTACCATTCAGAATTACTAAGTTATTATCTGGATAAATTGGCTTCCACACCAGATTATGATGGCTCTCTATTGGATAATATGATGGTTATGTATGGTGCTTCCATGAGTGATGCAAATGATCATGTTTTGCAAGATCTACCAACCTTGTTAATTGGCGGTGGTTCCGGCCAGTTAAAAGGTGGTAAACACTATCGATACAAGGATGATTTACCTATGTCCAACCTGTATCTCACAGTACTGGAAAAATTAGGTATTGATGTGGACAACTTCGGAGACAGTACTGGTAAATTAGACCTGTTATCAGTTTCATAGCAGCATTAAGAATAATCATCTTTCAGGAGAGATCATGAAACAATCATTGCGCATAACGTTGATGACATTAATTGTAGCAATACCATTAACGGTAATTGCAAATGTTGATATGCGATTAATTGATGCGGCAAAAAGTGGTGACCTTGAAATAATTCAGTCATTACTTAACTCATCGATTGATGTAAATGTGGAAAAAGCCGATGGTACAACGGCACTCCATTATTCAGCACATCGCGATGATCTTGAGATTGCCAGATTGCTTACTAAATCAAAGGCAAATGCGAGTGCAGCTAATGTATACGGTGTCACGCCTTTGTCATTAGCCTGTACAAATCGCAGCACCAACATGGTGAATGTATTACTAGAAGGTGGTGCTAATCCCAATGCTATGACATGGGCAGGTGATTCGGTACTCATGAACTGTGCGCGTACAGGTACAACAGAGGCGGTGGCGGCATTACTTGCTGCAGGCGCTAATCCAAATGCTGCAGAAAACAGCCTGGGACAAACGCC
>CAUZRI010000106.1:0-6426 GCA_963582285.1 Gammaproteobacteria bacterium
AGCAACAACACCATACTACCTATTGCAACGAGCAAGATAACTGAGATAGACAGAAAAATTTTATATTTTAGCTTCAAGGTTTTCGATACGATGTGATATGGTGATTAATATAATTGAAAATTTTACCTTTTTAAGACAGATACTGCATATCTAATACCCTGCGTAGCATAAATTACACAATAATTACTTAATTCTGGATAGAATCAGTGCCCTGTAAAAGTAATATCCAACATCGATAATGTCTTAAAACACGATCATGTGAATCTTACAGTTAGAGATATCTTAAAGCCACCTACCCCGTTTCAATTTATGTCCAATTTGATTAATTTCGATAATTGACGATCATGCATTCTACCAAGCAATAACAATGCCATATTTGCTCCAAATAGTGCCCATGCCATATCAGATTGCGTGTCCCAAACATACCCTTGCGTACCCAAAAACGATTCCGCTGCTGAGCCAGACATGAGAGCAACAACCCATTCTATCAATTCGTAAAATGCGCTTATTGCCAGACATATACAAATAATCAAAAAATTCATCCATGATCGACTCTTAACTACACTAAATCGTAATAATATTTCTCGAGCTATCATTGCAGGGACAAATCCCTGAGTAAAATGTCCAAGCTTATCGTAGTTATTTCTGCTGCTATTAAAAAACTCTGCAAAGGTATCAAATAGAGGGACTTCAGCATATGTATAATGCCCACCTACCATTAATATTAAACAATGGATAAGGATCAGGATATTTAGTAACCCCGTGAGAGGAAATTGTTGATACGTGAAACAGAGAATTAAAAATCCTGCTATTGCAGGCATCACTTCTAGTATCCATGTAGGGTAATCATGGGGGCCTATACCAGACCAGATAAGTACTGTTATAAAAATGACAATCCAGACTGTAACTTTTACATCATGACTACCTTTCTTCAATTGATGATTGCCTGATTTTTTAATACTGTTCAATGGACTCAGTTATTTAGATAGATCCTTTCGTGTTATCTTTCGCCAATTACTGATACCTATACCACACAAAAACCCTACAGAAAATAAAACAAAAAATATTAGCGCTCGTGGCAAGGTCATTTCCCATAATAAAAATTTTAGCGTGGCACTCTCCGAATTTTGTAAGGAGAAAATCATAACCAAGCATAACAAAAAAAGCACAATGCCAGATTTAATTTGTCTAGCCAGATCACTAGCGTCATTTTTTTTATTCATTGGTAAATTCTCGATTAGAGTTGGCATATATAACTAACGCCTTCTTATACTAAGATAATCATTCCATGTATTTAATGCACTATCTGCGGCATCTTCATGTACATCGGCTAACCTTTGTTGTTCTCGAATATACTCAAACATGCAATTTTCATATATTGATAATTCCGCCTGAAAAATTTCCTGCTCCATTTCCGAGGTATATCTTCCAGTATTTAAAGGGGGAGGACATTCAATAGATTGAACTGATTCGTGAGCGGATAGCTGGAGTGAAAAGACTAGTAACAAGATTGATAAATATTTCATGGCATATCCTCTTTACGTTGAGATACGTCCCTCAGATTAAAATCCAGCATTAACTTAACCAATTTTAGAGACGCAATTTTGGTTTAAAGTACCTGTTTAATTGTTTCTCCAAAAGCTGACGGGGCTGGAACAACTATAACGCCACACTGCTGTAGAATCTCAATTTTTTCAGCTGCACTTTCACCATAAGCAGATATAATAGCGCCTGCATGCCCCATTCTTCGACCTTTCGGTGCAGTAAGACCCGCAATATATCCAATCACCGGTTTTTTCATATTCTCTTTCAAATAGTGTGCAGCATCGATTTCCATAACGCCGCCAATTTCACCAATCAGTACCACTGCATCTGTATCTGGATCAGATTCAAATTCTTTCAACAACTCAACAAAAGATGAACCGGTTATGGCTTCACTGCCGATGCCAATACTGGTAGAGATGCCAATTCCCACCTTATTGAGTTGGGATGCCGCTTCAAAACCCAGGGTACCTGATCGCGATATAACACCCACTTTACCTTCGTCATATAAATAGCCAGGCATTATCCCCACCAGCGCCTTACCTGGACTTATAATGCCAGCACTGCCAGGTCCTATTAGGCGCATCTGATTTGGTTCTTCAAAGCTCCTTATATAACGCTTGACGCGTATCATGTCCTGGGAAGGGATTCTGCCGGTGACGCAAATACATAATTCAACCCCTGCATCAGCGGCTTCCATCATATGGTCTGCCGCAAAAGGCGGAGAAATAAAGATAATACTGGTATTTGCTTTTGTCTCCTCCACCGCTTCTCTGACTGAATCAAACACTGGCAAACCCAAGTGTTCTGTTCCCCCTTTTTCTGGGGTAACACCGCCTACGATATTTGTCCCGTATTTCAACATTCTGCCAGTATGAAAACTTGCATTTTCCCCGGTAATCCCCTGGACAATAACTTTGTTGGATTTATTGATAAGTATAGACATAGTGTTCTGAAACCTAATCAGGAATTTTATTTGCACTGGCAACTGCCAGTTCTGCAACGTCATGTAGGGACTCGGCGAGAATTATCGGCAATCCACAATCTTTAATAATCTGTCTCCCTGTTTTCGCATTGGTCCCTGCCAACCTAACAATGACAGGAATTTCTAAATTATACTTTTGAACTGCCTTGATAAGCCCTTCTGCAATCCAGTCACAGCGACTGATGCCAGCAAAAATATTTACCAGGATAACTTTCACATTTGTATCAGAGAGAATGATATTGACCGCTTTACTTAACTTGTCCGACTGGGGACTTAGGCCAATGTCGAGGAAGTTTGCAGGTTTTCCTCCCAAGGCATGGATCATATCGAGTGTTGCCATGGCCAAACCTGCCCCATTTATTATGCAGCCAATATTTCCATCCAATCTGACATAATTCAAACCTCTCTCAATGGCCTTGCGTGATAATGGGTCTTCCTGAGTCTTATCGCGAAGATTTTCAATACGTATCCGGCGGAATAAAGCATTATCATCAAAACTCATCTTTGCATCCAGGGCGACAAGTTTTCCTTCATCGGTAACTACCAGGGGATTTATTTCCACCAAAGTGGCATCAAGATCACGAAAGGCACGATAGCATCCTAATATTGTTGTGACTGTTTGAGTCAGTAATGTTTTTCCAAGACCCAATTTTATCGCAATCCAGCGTGCCTGAAAGGCTTGCATACCAACGGCTGGTTCAATCACAACACTGATTAAAGAATCAGGTCGCTCATTATATATATCTTCAATATTCATGCCGCCATCACTGGAGGCAACAACTACGACTCTTTCTTTTTGTCTGTCCAGAACAAAGCCAACGTAATACATACTAACGGTCTCGACATTTTCTTCTACATAAACTCTATGAACAACTTGCCCTTCAGGACCGGTTTGCTTGGTAATCAAACGCTTTCCCATGAGTTCATCTGTTGCAGCGCGGATTTCCTCATCCCCTTCGCAATGGATAATTCCGCCAACACTTGAACGTGCACCAGAGTGTATTTGGGCCTTGACCAGATACCGGCTTGCCCCTATTTTATTGGCACGAAAGACCGCCTGTGCAGGACTATAGGCAATTCCTCCCTTCGGTACACTTACTCCAAATTCTGACAGGAGTTCTTTTGCCTGATATTCATGAATATCCAATTTCGCGAAACCTCATTTATGCTCCGAATGATAAGATTAAGTTTAAATCGTTATTAACAGGGAGTCACTCGCTGATTATAAACCGGGTTTGGCTTAACCTGCATGGGACAATGCCATCTCAAGATCACTTAACAAGTCATTTATCGCCTCATGACCCACCGAAAGTCGAATTAAACCATCTGTAATATTCACTTCCGCCCGTTGCTCGTCGGTCAACCGATGATGCGTGGTGGTAGTTGGATGCGTGATAGTGCTTTTCACATCTCCCAGATTGGCGGTTATAGTAAAAATATTTGTGGCGTTGATAAATTTCCAGGCAGCTTCACGCCCCCCTTCTATTTCAAAACTAACTATGCCGCCCGCCCCTGTTTGTTGGCTTTGTGCCAAATCATATTGTGGATGACTTTTTAGACCAGGGTAGTAAATTCGCGCAATACCTTTTTGACCAGATAACCATTCGGCGACACGTTGTGCGTTTTGACTGTGGGCCTGCATACGGATCCCCAGGGTCTCCAGGCCTTTTAAAAATACCCAGGCGTTAAACGGACTCATAGATGGACCAGCAGTGCGTAGAAAATCAAAAATATCTTCATTTAATAGAGCCTCTGGTCCAATAATGGCACCACCTACACAACGTCCCTGTCCATCCAGATATTTAGTCGCAGAATGTACAACAATATCGGCGCCATATTCAATAGGTCTTTGCAGCACAGGTGTGCAAAAACAATTGTCTACTACTAACAGACAATTATTATTATGGGCCAAATCAGCTAATTTTTTTATATCCGCAATTTCTGTTAATGGATTCGATGGGGTTTCCAAAAATAATATCTTGGTTTCTGGCCGTATGGCCTCGGCCCATGCATCGTAATCGGTGAGATCTACAAAACTAGTTTCCATTCCAAACTTGCTAAATATATTATTAAATAATCCAACCGTGGTACCAAAGATACTTTTTGATGAAACAATATGATCACCACTTTTGAGTAACGCCATACAGGTAGTCATAATTGCACTCATACCTGACGAGGTCCCAATACATCTTTCACCTCCTTCCATTGCCGCCAGGCGATTCTCAAAGGTACGGACTGTGGGATTAGTAAAACGCGAATAGATATTGCCCGGCTCATCTCCGGAAAAGCGTGCAGCGGCCTCGGCGGCGTCTTTAAAAACAAAACTGGAATTTAAAAATATCGGCTCACTGTTCTCATTCTCAGGCGTACGTACATGGCCAGTCCTGACAGAACAGGTTTGAATGTCATATTTATCAGGGTCAATCTTGCCCATTTATCTATCTCCCAAAACGAAAAAAACCCGCTTGCAGCATTTGCTAAAGCAGGTTGTTACTCTTTAGCGGTATTTGATTAAGCGCCCGCAAGCTGATTTCAAATCGGCGCTGTTGATAACAGTAGTTAAATTAAATCAGCATGTCAATGATTTTATTAACTATAATGTATTATCAGAGAAAATATAATGAATTGAGCAGCTTGATTTAGGTTGGCAGCTGGAACAGACTTAAATCAAATTATAATAGACAATCAAATTGGCTCATTATTATCCTCTGATAGAAGAGTATGGATAAAAATACTATATAACATTTTCAAATTTAAAAAATAAATCGGATATAGAGAATGATATTGTTCTATCTATATAGGTTAAACACTTTTTAGCGACCGCGAAAAGATTAATTATCTTGAATGTTCATCTAGAAACTTGTCCGCTACGAAACTTTTTGTTACTAACGCTTTTGGATGGACGTTTGAAGATTTTCGCCCGGATTATTCTGCTTTCTCTAATCAGGGTTTGGACGGCGGTTTTTTCAAATCAAAGCTTACATCCTCGACAGAAAACGGAGCTGCACTGGTTGTCTTTTATAGTGATAATCTTGAATTAACATTAGATAAAATAGAAAAGGCCGGTGGCAAAATAGTTAAACCTTTGTTTACTTTTCCTGGTGGACGTCGATTCCATTTTTCAGAACCGGGCGGTAATGAATTTGCCGTCTGGTCTGATAAAATTCCTGAGACTAGCTAAACTATTTAAAATTATTGTGCAATGGTCCAAAGTAGTGCAAAAACAGTTTCTAACTATTTAGCAGAGCTGAATTCTGATCAACGTTCGGTTATACGCAAAGTAAGAAAATGCATTCGTGACAATCTACCTAAAGGTTATGTTGAGGTCATGAACTGGGGCATGATTACCTATGAAATTCCACTCAAACGCTTTCCCGATACCTATAATAAAAAGCCTCTTTTGTATTGCTCATTAGCTGCACAGAAACATCATTCTGCCGTGTACCTGATGACGGTGTATGCCGGCAGTAAATATCTGAAACTACTTGAGACAGGTTATAAAAAAGCTGGCATCAAACTCAGTATGGGAAAGTGTTGTGTTCGATTTAAAAAACTGGAAGATATTGATCTCTCTACAATAGGTAATGTAGTGAAGGCCTGCCTGGTAGAAAAATTTATTAATCTCTATAATGCTTCACATAAAAGTATGCAACCCAAATAGAGAAAAGAATAATAACTGAGGGAATTCTACTTATATAAGGCACAGTTTTCTGTATTTTTTGTTTGTGCCGCATTAACCCTTAAGCAAGATGATGTTATACTATTCGGCTAGCAAATAATTATGACTAATCACTTTTTTTATTAACTACATTAGGTAACATTATGTCTGACAGACCCACAATAATTTACACCCAAACCGACGAAGCACCCGCTCTGGCCACATATTCACTGTTACCTAT
>CAUZRI010000107.1:0-6403 GCA_963582285.1 Gammaproteobacteria bacterium
CTTCGCTTGTAGGTTATCCAGACCACTAATGACCATCATGGAATCTTTAAAAGGTGCCATGGGTTTCAGTATTTGTGTCAATTCAAAATTACTTCCTACGGTTGTTGGTTTCCATTTGCTGGGGATAGCGCCATTAGGAAAATAAACAAAACCGATACGGGTGGGGGTTAAACTCGGTGCCGCTTCAGCAAATGCCGGAACCATTGCATCCAACATGGGCAGGGCAAAAGATGCACCAACTCCACGCAACATCGCGCGCCTGGAAATACTTTTTTTGAATATCATCATGGTCCTATTGACCTCCTCATTTGAAAGGGTTGACTCTCTACAACTTGCATCACAATCGACGACCAACGGTAATCTTCTTTTCCTGCCTCATGCAAGATTTTCCGCACTGCAGGCATATCATAATATTCTAATCCTCTGCCTAATGCATAGGTAAGTATACGTTCTACAAAGGTCCCTGCAAACTGTTCACGACCATCCCATAAGGCCTCCCGCAGTTGGGCTGGGCCATTAAACTCAGTCCCATTGGGAAGTACGCCTGAGGCATCTATTATTGTTTGATCAGCATTGACCTTCCTAAATGACCCTATTGCGTCAAAATTCTCGAGTGCCAGTCCTAATGGATCCATTAATGAATGGCATGTAGCACAAACTGGGTTGTTGCGGTGCATTGCCATGCGCTCTCGCATAGAAAGCTTCTTCGTTTGAGGATCTTCCTTTAAGGAAGGTATATCCGGTGGTGGAGGTGGCGGCGGTGTGCCGAGAATATTTTCCAGTACCCATTTGCCACGCAAGGTGGGTGATGTTCGTGTGGCATAGGAAGTGACAGTAAGCACGGAACCTTTGCCTAACAGTCCCCAGCGACTCTCATCTGTCAGGGAAACACGTCGGAAATGACTGCCATGCACGCCCTTAATGCCATAGTGCTTAGCAAGTGATTCATTGAGAAAACTATAATCTGAACTCAGAAAATCAAGGATACTGCGATCCTCACGAATGACATAATCAAACAGCAGCTCAATCTCTTTTTTAAACGCCGTCTTTAAATTGGCCGTATATTTAGGAAAAACCTCTGGGTCGGGAGGAGATAACAGGTCCAGGTTACGAACATGCAGCCACTGTGATGCAAAATTTTCTACCATCGCATGGGAACGGGGATCCTGAATCATTCGGAGAACCTGTTGTTCCAATATCTTAGGCTCACTCAATTTGCCCTTTGTTGCAAGATCCAATAAAGATTCATCTGGAACACTACTCCAGAGGAAAAACGACAATCGTGATGCCAGGTCAAGATCATTTATTGAGTATGCACTGCCAGGTTTTACATTCTCTGGGACACGTTCCACCCGAAACAAAAACTCTGGACTGATAAATATGCCCTGAATCGCCGTGCCGATGGCCGCGTTAAAGTCACCTTGCTTGCGCCCAGATTGGTAAAGCGCCATTAACGACTCAACATCATCATCCACAACAGGCCTACGATACGCGAGGTAAACCAGGTTGGAGATTATCTCTTCTGCACAAGTAATTTCATCACCGGTAGTTTCTGGATAGCAGGAAAAAATCTTTTGTCGGCTAGGAGTGTCCCCTAGACCTGTAAGCGTAATCGGTCCTTCCACCTCCACCAGACTAATTCCGCCGTCACCCACAGACCCATCTTTTCTATCACGGGCGATCAGCTCGTCTTTCGCCCGATCTCTGAGATAGGTGATACCCACTGTGCGCTTACCTGCCATAATAGGAACTCTTAGTTCTAACGTATCTTCCGAACTATATTCACCTCCAATGCTGAAATGGCCGACCTTCTCTCCGTCCACCCGAATTTCTAATTGTTTCGGTTTAGTAAAGCCAACAATTTTCCCTGCATAAATCCCAACGGGGATACTTTTTAGGTGAATTCGGAGGCCATACTCACCATCAACCGGAAAGTGATGACTGATGGCGGTACCCCCACGTGTTGCAAATGGGAGTTCATCGCTAATTCGCGCTTGCTGTTGAAAATTATTCGGGATCAAGTAGGTTTCAATCACTGAAGGATATTTAGGATCGCCAACCGCAAGTCGGCTAATCGTCCTGGCCGCCGAAAAATACCGTTCCATTAATACCGGCGAAAGTGTAAGCACATCAGCGATATTATCAAAACCATGACCTGATGCCGCATCCGTAGGCAGTAATTTTTCCACATCTATTTCTAGATCCAATATATCTCTAACAGCATTCGCATACTCATTGCGGTTAAGACGATGGGGTACCGTGCGACCCGGATTGGGATTGGCACTGGCGACCTGATTCAGATCGGATTCAAGTTGTCCAATTAAAAACAAGTAATCATCTTCATTAGGTCTGGGCATACCCTGAGGCGGCATTGACCTTGCCCGCAACCTGCGTACTACCTTTTCCCAAGTAGCAGATTGATTATCGACTTCTCCGGTTATTGCCTTGTCTAATAACAAATTGGCTGTACGGAGGCTCTCGTTATGACAAGTAACACAGTATGTCTGTACTAATTTAGTGGCGCGCAGACCAGTTTCAAACTGTGACACCTGCGCTGGTACAGTTGTGCTGTATAAAATTGCTACACATAGTAGAGTTTTTTTAATCATTAATTGCATCTCAAAACCTTCAAATATTCCAAAAAATACAACTTATCGGACTAAGGCTAGCACCATAGACGCCACAGGGCAAACTGGGGAAATTCTGTCAAAATAAAACCTTATATATTGAGCATTACCGCTATTATTTGATAGGAATTAATCACGAATGACAACAACTAGCAGACACTAAGTAATTTTGTTTTCACCTGTCGCATCCATGGCAAGAATTTTCATATCATTTACACGAGTCATATTAATTACTTATTGGATTGCTAAATGGACAGTAAAACGGAAAGAGACTATTAGATGAACGGCCACGTGAGACATTAGAATTTTGAGACACCAGTTGAAAGATTTAACGCGTGTGTTGCATTGACCGGTTGAAGTGGCAGCCAATAGCGGACATAAATTTCCTTATTGTTT
This sequence comes from Gammaproteobacteria bacterium, assembly GCA_963582285.1. Taxonomy (GTDB): domain Bacteria; phylum Pseudomonadota; class Gammaproteobacteria; order Eutrophobiales; family Eutrophobiaceae; genus Eutrophobius. The sequence goes on from CAUZRI010000107.1 coordinate 3,024, forward strand.
GTTAACCGAATGCGATTAAGTAGCCCGCAAACTTACGGACATTCAATACACCACTATCCAATATCAGATATTGTCCTTTTATTCCGTTTAATTTACCTACAATCTCAGGTGTCTTGTCGAAATTAAGTGACTTTATTTTTTCCGGATAGGATGCAATCGGGTAATAGATGTTAACGGGCTCGGCGTCGTTGAGAAATTCAATATCGCTCTCACCGACTTCATTTTTTACTTTTTGGATGTCACTGTTGGCAGCAAGGATTAGTTCATCTCTTTTTTCCAAAAGATCTACTCTATCTGATTCTGCCTTGAGCATCTTCCGCCAGTCAGTACGATCAGAAACGTGGGCTTTGATAGCCACTTCAATTTTCCCAGATAACAATCGGTTGCTAACACGAAATATCTGTAGGGCCTGGGTAGCACCCTGGTCGATCCAACGTGTCGGAATTTGTGTGCCGCGGGTAATCCCGACCTTTATACCAGAGGAATTGGCAAGGTAGACATAGTGGTGTTGCATACAATGGGTCTCGCCCCATTCGGGTTCGCGACAGGTACCCAGATGATAATGACAGGTCTCTGGTTTCATGATGCACATGTCACAGGAGGCAAGGGAAATAAAGCAGCGGTAACAATGACCCTGACTAAAACTTTTATTGGTTTTAGATCCGCAGGATATGCAGTTTATTTCTCCGCTGTAACGCAGCGAGATTGTTTCACCAATATAATCGTTCAGTGAGACAAGCTTGTCATCAATAGGCAATTGATATTGAACGGGTGACTCGAGCGAAGTCACCATTTTTTTGATGTGGCCAGTTATTTTCATAAGTACAGATGCGAATTTTAATTCCGACGGGTGTTAAAATAATAATTGGCTTCCTTTAACATTCAATTCTTCTCAGTATTATCAGTTTTTTTAGAAACCATTTTAATTCTCCACTAACATTATAATTTTATTAAACAATTCATTTTATCGTAGAGCACTACTTTAATGGTATGGTGAAGTTCATGCGGATGGCAAGCATTTGATATTTGATATTAACTATTAACTATTAACTTTTTTCTGACTCCTATTTAATTCCAATAGTAATTATAATTAATGGCAATTCAAAGACGATATCGTATATAAGTTTTATGAGAAACATCGTGTCAGGATATCTTTTGGAATTAAATGGTGCCGATGGGCGGACTCGAACCGCCACGCATTGCTGCACTACCCCCTCAAGATAGCGTGTCTACCAATTCCACCACATCGGCTTTTGATTAGGATATTAAAACTTTTGGGTACTGAAAATAGTTTACTAGTCTGGTATTGCAGGAACCTCAGGAACTATATCCGTCGGGATTTCATTTATTACGGATGATGGTGGTTCTTGCTGCGTTTGAATCATCGCAGCGGGATCATCCATCAAACTTGTGCTTCTGGTTTGTATCCGTGCATTGGAAAGATAGGCCAGAGCAAGGCTATTCGCGAGAAAGAAAAATGCCAATATAGCAGTAGCTTTTGATAAAAAATTTCCTGAACCCTGGGATCCAAAGACCGTGGTTGAAGCACCGCTTCCAAACGCTGCACCTGCATCTGCGCCTTTGCCATGCTGAATTAGAATTAAGCCAATCAAGCTTATGGCCATTAATACCTGAGCAACTAATAATACAGTTTGTAAAGTTTCCATTTTTTTACCTTGTTGACTGACAAATTGTCAAAAATTCACGGGCATTTAAAGATGCACCGCCTATTAAACCACCATCTATGTCGGCACGGGAAAATAACTCCCCCGCATTATCTGCCTTGACACTTCCTCCGTACAGAATTCTTATATTGTTGGCAATTTCATCATCGTGACGCGCTAATTGCAATCTTATAAAGGCGTGTACTTCTTCCGCCTGTTCTGGTGTCGCAGTAAGCCCCGTTCCAATTGCCCATACCGGCTCATAGGCAATTACCGCATTCGAAAATTTTTCTATGCTGGCCAATTTAATAACTTCGTCCAGTTGTCTGGCAATTACCTCATCAGTCGTCCCTGATTCTCTTTCCTGAAATTGCTCACCCAGGCAAAGAATTGGATTTAGGCCGCTTTCACTGACTTTGACAAACTTCTCAGCAACAATCCGATCTGACTCATGGTACAGGTTCCGTCGCTCAGAATGTCCTACGATAACAAATTCACAACCATAATCTTGTAACATACTTATGCCAATCTCACCGGTATACGCCCCAGAATCAGAATGGCAGACATTTTGTGCACCAATTTTAAGCTGACTCCCTTTGAGCAGGGTCTGAAGTTCAGCAAGATAGATATAAGGTGGGCAGATCACGACCAGTGTTGAATCGTCATCACCTAATCCCTCGTTAATTTCCTCGATCAATGGACGAATACTGCTTAGGGTGCCGTTCATTTTCCAGTTTGCTGCCACCAGGGGCTGTCTTACTGCCATTACACTCCAATATCCATACAGGTAAAACGGGGGGCAAGCTTACAATAAATCACCATAAATGCCAAAGAAATCGCTAAAAATGCACTTTTTGAATCTATAAAAGCGTGCTCTGAGTGCTAATCTGAGCGTTACCGCAATACAGTTGTTTCAATCTTGCAATGTAGACAATCAGATGTTGATACGCATTTCTCCTTTGCATGCCTCACAATCAGGGCATGGTACTCATTATACATTTGATAATCCGCCTGAAGATTTGCTTCAATCCCATTGCGCAAGACCTCATAGTCCTCATCCCCTTTTATTAGCGTTAGGTTTTTCAATAACCTCCGTGTGTAGGTATCAATTATGAAAACTGGTCGGTCAAAGGCATATAGCAGGATATCATCAGCTGTTTCAGGACCTATACCATTTACCTCAAGCAGGGAATTTCTGAATTCATCTGTGGAATACGACTGCAGCGTTTCCATACCACCTTGCATCGTTATCCACTCACATAGATGTTTTAACCTTTTTGCCTTGAGATTAAAATACCCTGAGGGACGTATTACCTCTGCCAAACTAATATGATCAAGTTTATGGATGGCCTCCAGGGAGAGTAAGCCTTTCTTTTTCAGATTTATAATTGCCTTCTCTACGTTGGTCCATGATGTGTTTTGAGTCAGCACGGCACCAACGATGACTTCAAACGGAAAATTTGCAGGCCACCAGTTTTGCGGACCGTAGGTATCGAATAATCTTTGATACAGGCTTAACAGATTGTTTTTAGATAACATAAAGATTATCTAGTGGGACAGTATTTATTTTCTGGCGTTATATTTGGTTTTAGTTTTGGCTTTATATACTGGCTTTTTTCTGGTTTTTACAGGCATAGCTTCTTTTTCTACGTCAGCTTCAAGCATCTCATCCATTCCAGCTGCAATAAATAATTCTTCGCATTCCCGCTTTGATAG
>CAUZRI010000108.1:0-6371 GCA_963582285.1 Gammaproteobacteria bacterium
AAGTAATGCTCGTGCTTCTTCATTAGTATTTGCTGAAGTGGTTATGGTGATATCCATACCCCTAATTGCATCTATCTTGTCATAATCTATTTCAGGGAAGATTATTTGTTCTTTAATACCCATACTATAGTTACCACGTCCATCAAATGATTTGCCGTTTAAACCTCTAAAATCACGCATACGAGGAATTGCGACTGATATTAATCTATCCAGAAATTCATACATCCTTTCTCGTCTTAACGTAACTTTACAACCTATAGGATATCCATCTCTTATCTTAAAATTTGCTACTGATATTCGTGCAACTGTGACGACTGGCTTTTGGCCTGCAATTTTTTCCATATCTGAAACAGCATTTTCGACTACTTTCTTATCTGTAACCGCCTCACCCAACCCCATATTCAGAGTAATTTTAGTAATATGCGGCACTTCCATTGACGAACTGTAACCAAACTGTTCGACCAATTCTTTTACCACATTCTCTTTATAATATTTTTGTAATCTGCTCATTTATTATCTTATGACTATTATTTAATGACCGTTTAGATCTTATATATCAACCACTTCATTATTTCGCTTGAAAAATCGGACTTTTTTACCGTCTTCAAGAGTTTTAATTCCCACCCTGTCAGCCTTATTTAACACCGGATTCCAAATTGCAACATTTGATAAATGAATAGGTAATTCTTTTTCAATAATTCCACCAGGACTTCCCTGCGTAGGATTGCCTTTGGTATGCCGTTTTGCCATATTGATATTCTCTACCAATACCTTTTCGACATCATTCATTACTCTGAGCACAACCCCACGCTTACCTTTATCTTTGCCGGTTAAAACAACGACTTCATCTCCCTTTTTTATTCGGTACATTTGATTCTCCCAGAAATTTATTTACAATACTTCAGGAGCAAGTGAAATTATCTTCATAAACTTTTCACCTCTTAGTTCGCGGGTGACTGGTCCAAAAATTCGTGTACCTATGGGTTGATTCTGGTTGTTTAGCAATACTGCAGCATTTTTATCAAATCTTATAAGTGAACCATCCGGACGTCTCACTCCTTTACGAGTACGAACAACTACTGCGTTATACATTTCACCTTTTTTTACTTTGCCCCGAGGTATCGCATCCTTAATACTCACCTTAATAATGTCACCAATACCAGCATACCTACGTTTTGAACCGCCTAATACTTTCACGCAGAATAGTCGACGTGCTCCGCTATTATCTGCCGCATCTAATGTTGACTGCATTTGTATCATGTGTGATCTCCAGATTTCATTTAATTAGATGATCGTTATTGAGCCTTAGACAAGACTTTTTGCAACCGCCAGGATTTTCTCTTTGAAACTGGTTTGGTTGACTCAATAACAATCAGATCACCTTCATTACATTCATTGTTTTCATCATGAGCAAGCAACTTAGTTGACCGTCTAATAAACTTTTCATACACAGGATGCTTAACAAGTCTTTCAATAGACACAGATATAGACTTGTCCATCTTGCTACTTATTACCTTACCGGTAAGTATCTTTGGAATACTCTTAGACTCGCTCATTAGTTTTTACTCTTTTCAATTTCTGTCAAAATTGTTTTAATTCTAGCAATATCTCTACGAACCACTTTTATCTGAGTCGGTTTACTTAATTGCCCTGTTCCTTGTTGCATACGCAAATTAAATTTTTCCCTGTTTAGATCTATTAGTAAAGACTCTAACTCAGCTGGTGTTTTATTTCTTATGTCAGAAACTTTCATCACATTACCGTTCTATTTACAAAAGTTGTTTTCACAGGAAGCTTGGCTGCAGCTAGAGTAAATGCTTCACGGGCCAATGCTTCAGGTATACCTTCTATCTCATACAATACCTTCCCAGGCTGGATTTGGGCCACCCAATATTCCACGTTACCCTTTCCCTTTCCCTGTCGTACTTCCAAAGGCTTTTTAGTTATCGGCTTATCTGGAAACATACGTATCCATAATTTACCACCACGTTTAATATGACGGCTAATAGCCCTACGAGCAGCTTCAATTTGCCTTGCTGTTATTCGACCACGGGTCGTTGCCTTAAGTCCAAAATCACCAAAACTAACCTTGTTTCCGACATTTGCAAGACCTCTATTTCTGCCCTTGGCCTGTTTTCTGAATTTTGTTTTTTTCGGTTGTAGCATATGTAATTATCCGTTTTATGACGATGCCGGAACTATGGCATTCGTTTCTTCCTCAGACTTCTCGTTACCAAATACTTCACCTTTAAATATCCATACCTTTACACCAATTATCCCATATGTCGTGTTTGCCTCTGCTGTGCCATAATCAATATCGGCGCGCAGGGTGTGAAGGGGAACGCGACCTTCTCTGTACCACTCCGAACGTGCTATTTCTGCACCATTTAATCGCCCCGACACATTTATCTTCATTCCTAATGCACCAAGACGCATAGTATTTGTAACTGCCCTTTTCATAGCACGACGAAACATAATTCTACGTTCAATCTGTTGAGCAACACTTTCTGCAACAAGGTGTGCATCCAATTCCGGTTTCCTGATTTCTTCGACACTGACAGTAGCAGGCACCCCCATTCTTCTAGATATTTCAAACCGTAGTTTTTCAATATCTTCACCTTTTTTACCTATAACTATACCCGGTCTAGCCGTATGGATAATAACGCGTGCGTTATTTGCTGGTCTTTCAATCTGTATACGACTTACAGATGCATGAGAAAGTTTTTTACGTAAATACGTCCTCACTTCAAGATCTGTGAGTAAATATTTTGCGTAATCCCGTGAATTTGCATACCACGTAGATGTCCAGTCCTTGATTATTCCAAGGCGTATACCTGTTGGATGTACCTTTTGTCCCATGAAGTTACTTTTCCTGTTCTGCTACGGTGACTGTAATATGACTGGTAGGCTTCACAATTCTGTCAGCTCTTCCTCTCGCCCTGGGTCGTAATCGTTTTAAGGTGGGACCCTGGTCTATAAAAATTTCTGTAATTTTTAACTCATCAATATCTGCACCATCATTATGTTCGGCATTTGCTATCGCTGAATCGAGTACTTTTTTAATAACTGCGGCAGACTTTTTGTTACTAAACTTGAGAATATCTAACGCTTTGTCTACGCGTATGCCTCTGATTTGATCAGCAACCAACCTCATTTTTTGAGGAGATAATCTTTCATAAACTAATTTTGCTGACGTTGACATGAATTCTATTTCCAGGTTTATTTCGCTACTTTTTTATCTGCAGTATGGCCACGAAAAGTTCGTGTCGATGCAAACTCACCTAATTTATGGCCCACCATATTTTCTGATATGTATACAGGTATATGGTCTCTACCATTATGTATGGCGATGGTTAATCCAACCATATCCGGCAATACCATTGATCGCCTAGACCATGTCTTGATCGGTCTTTTTTCATTATTAGCAACAGCCGTTTCAATTTTTTTCACCAGATGATGATCAACGAAAGGACCTTTTTTTACTGATCTTGCCACGTATTTCTCCTGCTAACCTTTCCTGTTCCTAACAATCATATTGTTAGTCCGTTTATTCTTACGCGTCTTATAACCTTTGGTTGGAACTCCCCAAGGGGAAACCGGGTGACGTCCACCTGATGTTCTTCCTTCACCTCCACCATGAGGGTGATCAACAGGATTCATCGCTACTCCTCGTACTGTAGGCCTAATCCCTATCCATCGTTTAGCACCCGCCTTACCAAGTTTTCTGAGACTATGCTCACCATTACTAACTTCTCCAATTGTAGCTCTACAATCGATAGGTACTTTGCGCATTTCTCCTGAACGTAATCTAATAGTAGCATGAGCACCTTCTCGAGCGACCAGTTGTACACTCGTTCCCGCGCTTCTGGCCAACTGTGCACCTTTACCTGGCTGCAATTCAATGCAGTGTATATTTGTACCAACAGGAATATTTCGTAGAGGCAATGTATTTCCCACATCAATTCCTGCATCAATTCCCGATTGCAAGATCGAACCTTGCTGAATACCATTAGGTGCAATTATGTATCGACGTTCCCCATCTGAATATAATATCAATGCAATATTTGCTGTCCTGTTAGGGTCATATTCAATACGTTCTACCTTTGCTGGGATCCCATCCTTATTACGTTTAAAATCAATAACTCTATAACGTTGTCTACTACCACCACCACGGTGTCGAACGGTAATCCGACCACTATTATTCCGGCCAGCACTTTTATTTTTGCTTTCCAGAAGTGGCTCATACGGATCCCCTTTATATAACTCAGGGCTAACAACCTTGACGACGCCTCGGCGTCCTGGAGATGTAGGTCTTGGTTTAACAATAGTCATAATTCGTTTGTCTCTCTAGCTTCCCATAAAATCTATTTCAAACCCGGACTTGAGTTTGACATAGGCTTTTTTCCAGTCAGATCGTTTTCCGGCTGTCTGTTTAAAAGTTTTTTGCTTACCTTTAACATTAGCTACCTGTACTGCTTCGACTTCAACTTTAAACATTAGCTCAACCGCTTTTTTGATCTGCGGTTTTGTGGCTGTTTTTATGACTTTAAAAACATATTGCCTGTGCTTTTCTCCGACTAGCGTGCTTTTTTCAGTCACCCTGGGGGCAAGCAACAGGTTCATTAATTTTTCCTGATTCATCCTAGCCAGGTCTCCACTTTATCTACAGCAGTTTTTGTAATTAATACATTACCGAAACCGATTAAGGTATATGGATCTATTTCAGTTGTATCTATTATATCGACCATAGGCAAATTACGAGTCGCCAAATACATGTCTGATGTAATGTCATCGGTAATAACCAATACATTTGCTAGTCCAAGATCAGTTAACACTTGCTTAGCATGTTTTGTTTTTGGTTCATCAATTTGAAATTTATCAATACAAGTCAACCTTCCTTGTCTTGCTAATTCTGACAATATTGACCTTATTGCACCTTGATACATTTTACGATTTAATTTTTTCTTGTATGACTTGGGTTGCGCGGCAAAGTGAATACCGCCGCCACGCCATAACGGACTGCGACTGGTTCCTGCCCTGGCACGACCTGTTCCTTTTTGCTTGAAGGGTTTTTTGCCACCACCTCTTACTTGAGCACGTGTTTTTTGTGCTTTTGTACCTGCGCGCGCACCAGCCATATAAGTAGTTAATGCTTGATGAACTAAAGGTTCATTATACTTAGCATCAAAAACGCTATCTGAAACAGTCACTTTTGACGGCTTCTTTTTTCCTGATTGATGTAATGTTAGTTCCATAATTAACCTTTAGATTTTACTTTGACAGACGGTTTAACCACCACCTTGCCACCCTTAGCCCCAGGTATTGCTCCTTTGATAAGGAGCAAGTTTCGTTCAACATCAACTCTGATAATTTCAAGATTTTGGGCTGTCCTCTGGACATTTCCCATTTGGCCTGCCATTTTCTTACCTTTAAATACTCTCCCAGGGGACTGGTTTTGACCAATAGATCCTGGTGCACGATGAGACAGGGAATTACCATGTGTATTACGTTGATGGCTGAAATTATGTCTTTTAATAACCCCTGCAAATCCCTTGCCTATAGTTGTCCCTATAACATCAACTTTTTGTCCATCCGTGAACATATCAACCTTAATCTCTGCTCCTTGAGTTAACTCAGTTGTTTCATTTTCATCTAGTCTAAATTCAATCAACCCAAGTGCAGATTCCACACCTGCCTGAGCCAGATTTCCTGCAGTTGCCTTATTAATTAGGTTACGTCGTTTAGTGCCCCAGGCAACTTGAACAGATCTGTATCCTCTGTTATCAGCTTCAGCGAGGCCAGTAACTTTATTTGGGGTCGCTTCTATCACACTCACAGGAACAGAATCACCATCTTCCATAAAGATTCTGGTCATTCCACGTTTCTTTCCTACAATTCCGAGTGTCATTTTATGTATCTACCTGTCAATTTAGTTTTATCTGGACGTCTACACCTGCTGCCAGGTCCAACTTCATCAGTGCATCAACTGTTTTGTCCGTAGGATTGACGATATCCATCAGTCGCTTATGTGTTCTAATTTCATATTGATCGCGTGCATCTTTATCAACATGCGGTGAAATTAATATCGTATATCGCTCTTTTTTTGTTGGCAGCGGAATTGGACCCTTAACTTGAGCACCAGTCCGTTTCGCAGTTTCAACGATTTCACGCGTCGACTGATCAATCAAACGATGATCAAATGCCTTTAAACGTATTCTTATTATTTGCTGCTCTGCCATATTATTTACTCAATTATTTTAGATACAACACCTGCACCCACGGTTCGACCACCCTCACGAATTGCAAAACGTACACCTTCCTCCATGGCAATCGGCGATATTAAATCTACCGTCATCTTCACGTTATCCCCA
>CAUZRI010000109.1:0-6350 GCA_963582285.1 Gammaproteobacteria bacterium
TACTGAAAACTGACAGTATAGTTTCGCTAATATTGGAATTTTCAGATAACACTAAACTGGAAACTACCGCTCAAGTAAGAAATATGACAGATCTGTTTCAGCAAGTCCCAGATGATAAATCAGCCTCATCCAAATCGGACAGTTTTGCGGGCCTGAAGGTAAGTTATCAAAAATTACTACCCCAACATTTTTTGTCCAATTTAATGTATAAGGTAACCAGATTTACCTGGGCACCCTTTAAAGATTTAATAATTCAGTCATTTATTAAATTTTATGATGTAGACATGTCTATTGCTAAGCAATCTGACCCAGGAGAATATAATAGTTTTAACGCATTTTTTACCCGTCAATTAAATTCTACTGCCAGACCTATAGACAATTCAATTCAATCAATTATATCGCCGGTAGATGGTAGTGTTAGCCAATATGGGAGAATCAATGCTGACAAACTATTGCAAGCTAAAGGAAAAAATTACACCCTGGTCTCATTATTAGGTGGAGATCAAGCACTGGCTGCGAAATTTACAGATGGAGATTTTATAACCTTGTATCTTTCACCCAAAGATTATCACCGCATACATATGCCTATGAATGGCGAATTACAATCCATGATATATATCCCAGGAAAATTATTCTCAGTGAGTCCTGGCACAACCCAGGGTATTGATAATCTATTCGCCCGGAATGAACGAGTTATAAATTTATTTAAAACAAACATTGGTAACGTGGCTTTAATTATGGTGGGAGCAATCTTTGTAGGTAGCATGGAAACCGTCTGGGCCGGTGAGATCACACCTAAAGATATTCGTAAAAAAACTATCCAACATTATTCGGAGACGGATAAGAAAATTCGCCTTCCCAAAGGAACAGAGGCGGGTCGTTTCAACATGGGTTCGACCGTTATCCTGTTATTCGAAAAAGGAAAGTTAAACTGGAACAAGAATATTGCGGTGGATTCAAAAATAAATATGGGACAAATTATTGCAGAGATTCAGAATGGCCAAGACTTGCCTGATTGACTTAACCTATTACGCCTTGCTGTCTATATTGCACCATCTCTTCATCTGCTAAGCCTATCAGATCCCGAAACACAAAGTCATTATCTCCACCGAAGAGCGGTGCGTATCGGTAGATGTCACCCGGGGTATCGCATAGATCGAACGGGGGAAACATGTAGGCCTGTAATCCGATTTCAGGATGTTCCCGCCAACGCCATATCTCCAATTCACTAATTTGCGGATCTGAAAAGACATCAGCTACTGTATTCACTGGATAAGCACAAATACCGTTTTCCTGTAATTTTTGTGCCAATGTAACGGCCTCGTATTTATTAGTCCATGTACTAATGACATCATTTAATGTTTTTTCGTTTTTCTTACGCAGAATCGAATTTGAAAATCGTTGATCAAGGGCAAAATCTGGTTTACCCATTAAAATTGTTAGTGCCTTAAATTCATCATCAGACCAACATGACAGGGTTATCCACTGATTATTCTGGCAAGGATATGCACCATGAGGAACAGCGAGCGGATCTGCATTCATATCTCTATCAGCAATAATACCTTGCTCATGATAATCATATAAGGCACCGGCTATAAATTGTAACCCGGTTTCATATTGAGCAAGGTCGAGTTGACTACTTTGCCCAGTCTTCCTGCTTTTATCCAGTGCCGCCAGGACAGCTGCAGCGCCAAAATTAGCCGCAATGAAGTCTATATAGGGTCCATATAACAACATGGGTGGACCATCTGTTGCACCTGTTAACCCGCAAAATCCGGATAGTGCTGAAAGTTGAGAACCAAATCCGGGTGTCATCGCTCGAGATCCTGTCTGTCCCATATTGCAGGTAGATAACATCACCAGATTGGAATTATTCTTTACAAGCGTTTCAAAACCAAGGCCAATTCTATTGATTACCCCAGGTCGCATATTCTCAATAACTACATCTGCCCATTCTGTCAATCTCAAGGCTAAATCAACGCCACCAGGTTTTTTTACATCAAGGGTTATGGCATATTTTGAATCGTTAAATATACTAAAGCAACCACCTCGATTGAGTCCAGGTTTGCCATCCTTGAATGGTGGATATTCAAGGCGAAATCCGTCTGGACGATCTGGTGATTCTACGTGAATCACCGTGGCACCAAAATTTGCGAGTATTTTTCCTATTTGTGGTCCTGCCGCATAGCCTCCGAATTCTACTACTTTTACACCTTCCAGCGCCCGATGCACAGAAGGTGCATGATCTGGTTTCCCGGTAATTGTATTTATTTGTCTTACAGGATTCTCTGTAAGTTCTTGTAGAAGAAGATCAACATCTTTAGGTTTGGTATTTGAGTGACGCAAAGCAGGACGCTCACCATCCAACAAGTAAAATACGCCACAATGTTTGTGGGTCTTATTCTCATGATCGGTATTCTCTGACCAAAAGTTTCTCTCTTTTAGCTGTGGATCTTTACTGATGTCAGCAACGGTAAAAACCGGATATCCCAGCAGCTCTCTTTTACTTGCCTGTTCAAGGAATTCATTTTTACTTAATGTCAGAAAAAATTTTGCAATTGGTTCTTCCATTGCATCGATTTCCTGTTGAGTCGCCTTTACCTGTGTAAAGGAATCCCAGTCTATATCTGACAGCACACCCAAATCACAATTAGATTCTAGCATCCAATCTACGAGTTGCCTGTTGGTACGTCTACCTGCAGCCCCGCCGTAAATTATGAAATTTAAATATCCATCTTTACATGGCCAGAATGCGCGAAATCTTGCACCGGTAATTGAACGTCCCACCGCATATGATCCGGCCCGCGTTGGTACTGTACCTAGCATGTCCCAGTACATCGGGGCAAACGCCAGGGCAGGTAAAACACTAGCTTGAGCAGAAACCCTGACTTCCTGACCTCGATGAATTATCCGTCTGGCATTGAGTGCGGTTAATGCACCTACTGCCGCCTGTACACCTGTCCAGGCGTAGGATTGTGGAACTGAAATACGTACCGGAGTTGAGTCAGGCTCTCCTGCTAATGACATAGCACCCCCAGCGGCCATTAATTCTAGATCGGAAGCACGCCAACCTGCTCTGGGGCCTGTTGTACCAAAGGAAGTAATACGGACTAATATGATATTGGGATTTATTTTTGCAAGTCGCTGATAATCAAATATCTTTGACTCATCTTTACCGGGTTGACTACATACCAGGACAATATCTGTACGAATGGCAAACTTGTCAAACTGCATTTGCCCAGCTTCTTTATCCAGATCGATCAGGCATATTTGTTTGTTAATATTAAATGCCTGCCAGCCATCCTCATCTCTAGCTGCAGCAGGCGCTTCAACTTTAATGACCTCCGCGCCAAGGTCAGCCAATACTCGTCCCGCTAGCCAGCCTGTTCGATCAGTACAATCAAGAACTACACAGTCTGCTAACATTTGAGGGCCCTCCGCGATGCAGACGAGCCATTATTTTAACGACCGGTATTTGCCAGTGATAACAACCAACCATGCATACGTGATTTAGCATTCTTTATATCTTTTTCTGAGAAAAAGTCTTCAGCTCGGACCTTGTCTACAGGGTAGACAGGACGATGAAAATCACTTTCGTACCCAAAAGGAACTGTAGCATCAATACCCATACCACCTTCAAATACGGTATTTGATGCAGTCCACTCGTTGCCACCAGATGTCATACGTTCTGATGGCATAAAAGTTTGTCCAATACCACCAGGATGAGGATTAAGTATATCCGTCCTGGGATTTACTCGTGTAGTTAAACACCACATGATGTCATCCATAGAATAAATATCACAGTCCTCACTTATGGCTATTACCAGACGTGCCCCCTGGGAACAAGCAAGTATTGCTGTAAGGAAGTTACGCTGCCAACCTTCTTCTATTTTGTTACGTTTTTTCACCTGTATCACCGCACCACCCCAGTCAGTCATACAATAAGGTATGTGAACATTTTGTACTATGCCAGGTTGCAAACGATCACAAAGATTAAAAATCGCAGATTCGCGTACAGAGGTATCGATATTTGCATCATCCATAGTATGCACACCTAAAGGAAAGATAATGGGTTTCGATTCCGGTTTACGCATAGTGATAGCTGTAACATGGAAGGTTGGCGCCTTGTAGGCCTTACCCATATAACCCGCCCACTCAGGATGAAAGTGAAACCTGCCTTGTACATCGGCATCCTCTGATTCTTTTGTTTCATATCGTTTATCACGCGGATATAAAAAACCTTCCAGAACATATTCTGATTCCGCAATAGCGTAAGCATCGTTGGTTCGACATTTGACTATTTTGACAGGGGAACCTTGTATTGCTCCAGCAATGCCGACCTCATCACAACCCTTGGGTAACATTGCATAATCAAACCCTGAACCGGCCATAAAAGTACATGAAGGGGGCACACCAAAGCACATAGTCAACGGAATGGGTTCGTCATCACGATAGTGTTCTGTCATGACCTGCCACATATGCGATCCGGGAGAAATCTGGAATGTACCAACATTCCCCCAACGAAAATTCATACGGTTATAACCGATATGACTACCACCATCAAAATAATCACCTATAACGCAAGAAATCCCTGAGCCAACGGTTAATTCAGATTCTAATTCTGTATGACGAATTGCGGTTATCCACCTATTAACATCGAGGTCATCCGTAATGACGTGTTCCTGACAAGGGGCCTCTTCTTGAGAAATCTCTAATGGTTTTATTGGATGATCCAGTGCATAACCTACCCGTTTTACACGATCAAGGGAATTTTCCCAACCAAACATTTTCTCAATTACCTTGATATCACCAAATAAATTGGTAACAGCACGTGCATGAGGTTTGCCTTTTACATTGTTAAATAGAATTGGACAGCCACCATCCATAATTTTCTGCAGACCGGTAATTTCCAGATCTGGATCTACTTCTTTATCAGTTTCTATTAAATCTCCCTCTGCTCTAAGCCAATCCAGTGTGCCTCGCAGATCTGTGGGAATCCCACTCTTAACTTTTACCGGTGGTTTTTTCATGTCACTCTCCTCTGAAAGATTTCTTATATAAATCAAAAATAAATATCAAACCTCAAATCAGTGCAATAAATATAATTCGTTATAATTAGTAACACTAAATCTGACATCTCATTCGCTATTAACATCAGGAACTATGCACCACAAAATAATACTTTGATATGAAAGTATAATACCATAAAACAGAGAAAACAACAGGTACAGGCATTAATTAAATATTGTTACTACCTATATTATGATACCGAATTATTAATTACGACTAACTTCCTCATCCAGCCGTTCGCGAAGTTGGTTAAGTTGTTTTTGCAGGGCTTTTATCTCCTTAGCAGTGGACCCCTTATGCACGATTCGATTTATTTCCAGCACTCCTGGTAATAATTCTTTTTCCAATTTTTTTCCTTTTTTTGTCAAGTTGACCAAAATTCTTCTTGAGTCAACAGGATCACGTTTTCGTTTGACCAATCCATTATTTTTTAAAATTTTAAGTGCAGCTACGGTAGTTGATTCAGTCAATCCTACGGAGTTACTTAACTCACGCTGGGCAACACCATCCATTTCCCAGAGTGCTCTGAGAAAAAACCATTGAGCTGTAGTTAAATTTGCATGAGAGATTCGTTGCGCCAATAATTTATTGAAGGATTGATGTAATGAACGTACCAAAAAACCAGTACTCTGTTTGGTTGGAAGATCCTTGCCAGGTTTAAATTTATTCATACTCAATAATAATTATATTGCATCTTATTTCTAATCCAGGATTATCTGAAATTTTGCAACGACGTCCTTGGATAAATGCCCAATTATAAAACAACCAGATTATCGATGGTCCGGATTTAAACTATATTTTCCAAGATACGTACCTTGAGCAAGTATATGACCCTGCATTGCCTGCTCAACATCAGGACCAGTAAATCCACCATCAAGGTTCAACCTATCAACATCCAAAGCATATACAGTAAAATAATATTCATGTACTAACTCATCGTTCCACGGCGGACATGGACCATCATATCCCCCATAGTTTCCTTTCATCTGTTCGTCATTTGCAAACCAAATAGTATAAAAATTTATACCGCGATTTCCATGATTGGTATTCCCAAAATCTTTTCCACCAGGTTGAATACCTTCAGATTCTACTCCTTCAGCGAGTTGATTAATATTTTCTGGTATATCAGCAAGCACCCAATGGTAAAATGTGAAGCGAGATGTATCTATCGGTATTTTTATATCTTCTTTGTTTACAAGTTCTATATCAGTGGGAACACCTGGGTCAGTACACAGAATTACAAATGATGCAGTGCCATCAGGCGCGCCCGACCAACGAAT
>CAUZRI010000110.1:0-6291 GCA_963582285.1 Gammaproteobacteria bacterium
TGCTGATGTGAATAAGACCACTACGGCATCCGCAGACAAACTACCGAACACGTGTCGGATTTGTGCGTGGAAACAATCACCAGGTGGTTTCACCGCGCTGATGTATGCCGCACGCGGTGGCGATGTACAAGCAGCCCGATTATTACTTGAAGCCGGAGCGGATATCAATGAAGCGACAGCGGAACATGGAAACTCCCTGGTGTTAGCCAGTGCCAGTGGTCATGAAGATTTGGCGCTGTTCTTGTTGGCCTCGGGTGCTGATACTGAGTCCAAAGATGAGAACGGTGTGACTGCTTTACATCACGCTCATCAAAATGGTCTCTCCAGATTATACGGCATGACATATGATCCGGTTTACAGGGTCCGCCCCAATAACATGCCCAGATTAGCCGAGGCATTACTTGAAGGCGGTAGTGACCCCAATGCACAGATCACCAAAGGATATAGAATAGGTCCTGCGATTCGCAGTGCCTGTGAAAGTGTGTCAGATATGGTAGGTGCGACGCCGTATATGCTGGCCGCCATATCGGCTGATGCTGCATTATTACGTTTATTAAGTGATTACGAGGCCGATCCGTTGATTGGTACCAGTGATGGCACCACGCCTTTAATGGTGGCAGCCAAGTCTTCTTGCAATGATGATAATCAAGACGATAATTTATCAGCACAAAATAAAGAGAAATCACTTCAGGCAGTCATGGCAATAGTCGAATTTGGAGCTGATATTAACGCAGTCAATAAAAGTGGAGAAACGGCTTTGCATAAGGCCGCATTTTCCGGAACTGAGTCTGTGGTGGAATACCTGGCAGTTAATGGTGCGATAATTGATGTAGTAAATAAAAATGGAGAGACACCCTGGAGTATGGCATCGGGTATCGCTCCATCTTTTAATAATCTGGGTTCATACGGAACGCATCCAGGTACTGCTGATGTTCTGTTGAAGCTCGGCGCTAAGCCCATAACCAGAGAAGATATGAATACTCCTGATGCCTATTCAAATTTTTTACAAAGAGAAATAAGCATCGACTACGATAATGCGACAGCACAGCCAAAGTAACTCAGACATATGGGTTTTAGAATAGGTGTTTATCTAGTATTTTTTGTTTGTGTAACATCACCGGTCATTGCACAAGATGCCCTGCCTGATGGAGAAGGTAGAGACATAGTTGAAGATGTCTGTAGTCAGTGCCATTCCCTTTTAAATATTACCGACTCAAAGCGCACTGCAGCGCAATGGCAGTATGTGGTTTCACAAATGATTGCCCAGGGTGCACCATTGGAAGATTATGAAATAGACACGGTGGTTTCTTACTTATCAAAGAATTTTGGAAAAGACAATTCGCAAAATAAAGTTGTTCCGGACAGGATGCAGTTTGACACTGGTAATTAGAAAACTGTCATGCTGGGGTAATCCAGTATCCAATTAAATTTTATCTGCCCAACGGTCAATTAATAATAAGTGTTTTGCAATATATAAATTAGACTTCGTACGAATATTTAATGTTTTTTGTAGAATCATAAATAAAGTTATAAATGGAATAGCATTTAAAGAAGGGGATAAAGATGTTGAAATATAATTCTGTAAAAATACTCATAGCCATTACTCTCGTCATTTTTCTTCAACCAGCCTATGCACAAATAACAAACTTCACACCTGTATCTGATAGTGTCTTAAATAACCCTGATGCAGCGGACTGGTTACGCTGGCGCGGTAATAATAATGCCGATGGCTACAGTCCTCTAGAACAAATCACACCAGAAAATGTAAAAGATCTGAAACTGGCCTGGGCATGGAATTTGACAGACGGCGAGACAGAACAGGAACCAATTGTCTATCAGGGCGTAATGTTTCTTCCCCATTCAGGTGGTAAAGTCCAGGCCCTGGACGCAACAAACGGCAACGTGATCTGGGAGCATCAACGTAGACTGGCACGCGGAATGAATGGCACTACCCGTGGTCTTGCTATTTACCAGGACAAGATATTAATGACCACAGATGATGCTTTTCTTGTAGCCCTTGATGCAAAAACGGGTAAACAAATTTGGGAGATTAAAACCGGAAATTTCGAAGAGAGGGTGAATTATTCCTCACCACCTATTATTGGTAATGGCATTGTGTTCGCCGGACAGACCTGTGGCACGGGTACACCACGTGCCTGTGCGCTGATTGCCCATGACATAGAGACAGGCAGAGAACTTTGGCGCCGTTCATCGGTTGCCGGTCCCGATGACCCACCAGAACATTTTAATACCTGGGGTGGAGTACCTTATGAAGGACGAAAAAAAGCATCATTTTGGTTAGCGGGCAGTTTTGACCCTGATCTAAACCTGGTGTACTGGTCTACTGCTAGTCCTTATCCGTATCCTGGTATTCTTAAAGGAACAGGGGATGGTGATTTACTTTACACAAACTCTATTCTTGCGCTGGATGCTGAAACTGGTGACATTCGTTGGTTCTTTCAGATGCAACCACGTGATAACTTCGATATGGATCATCAGGACAATCCAATCCTGGCAGATGTTGTAATTGGCGGCACACTTAGAAAAGTTATCTATTTACTGGGTAAGCCGGGCGTACTCTGGGCCTTTGACCGGGAAACCGGTGAACATCTATGGAATAAACTATTAACGGAGAACCAAAACCTCTATGGCGGTATTGATCCAGAAACAGGCGCCATTACTATTAATGAAGCAATTATCCCTCGGCAAGTAGGTGATACGCATATGGTTTGTCCCGGTATGCGCGGTGGTAAATTGTTTCAAACCAATGCGTACAGCCCGAAAACCAAGGTGATCTATAGCCCGATTACCAATGCCTGTTCTGAATTTACTGTTGTACCCCTGGATGTCAATGTCTCCGGACTTGATTATGGTGGTATACATTACATGGAGGGAACTAATGAGCAGGTAGGTCGTCTCTCAGCGGTTTCCGCAACAACAGGAAATCTATTATGGAATCTTGATCAACGGGCAGCATTAGGATCGGTGATGACCACAGGTGGTAACCTGGTATTTTATGGTGATTTGAATCGATATTTTAAAGCAGTCCATGCAGAGACGGGTGAGAAATTATGGGAAATTGGACTGGGCTCACCAATTACCGGATATCCCATCAGTTATGCGGTTGATGGTAAGCAATACGTTGCCGTTGCCATAGGCGGTGGATCAGCAGGCACACGACATTTCGCGACTATGTACCCTGAACTCAATACGCAGTTTGGTAGTAGTATGTTAGTAGTTTTTGCGCTACCCAATTAGTGAGTGAAGGGCGTGAAGTAAAACAATGTCGTCATACTGGCGCAGGCCAGTATCCAATTGATAAAACTGCCCATAGGGCAGACGAATTAATTAAAAACGAAATGGACATGATTAACAAGATCTTACAGGATTAACAGGATAGCTTAATAGGGTCTAGAGTTATCGTTAATTTTAAACGTACGTCATTCCCGCGCTTGTACCCATTGGTACAGGCGGTTACCCTCTTCCTTTAGAGAAGGGGGGATGAGGTCATTAAGTCCGCCCTAAAGGCGGTCAGTGAACTAAAATATTATTATATATAATCAACCATGACAGATTTAATCAGCGAAAAATGTGAAGCCTGCAGATCAGATGCACCAAAAGTAGAAGGTGCCGATCTAGATGATCTGTTGGCGCAACTTCCTGAATGGCAACTTATCGAAATTGATAACGTCCCACGATTAATCCGACAGTATAAATTTCAAAATTTTGTTGAGGCGATTGCGTTTACTAATAAGGTTGGTGAAATTGCGGAATCCGAAGACCACCATCCTGCAATCCTTACTGAATGGGGCAGTGTCCAGGTTAGCTGGTGGACGCACAAGATTAAGGGGTTACACCGGAATGATTTTGTCATGGCGGCAAAAACTGACTCAATAATTAGTACTTAAAAGTATTATTTACCTTTGTAATGATCCGGCAAGCGATCCATCTTGCTGAGCTGTGGAAAAAAGACTATCCATAAACCTGTGACCACCAGGGTCGCAACCCCACCAAAAACAACCGCAGGTACCAGTCCAAACCACGCCGCCGTAAATCCAGATTCAAATTCCCCTAACTCATTGGATGCACCAATAAATACACCATTTACAGCACTGACCCTGCCACGAATTTCATCTGGTGTTTCCAGTTGTACCAGCATATGACGTATGTAAACACTGACCATGTCTCCGGCGCCCAGGAAGGTTAATGCGGCAAGAGAAAGACTAAAATTACTGGATAAGCCAAATACAATAATTGCGACGCCGAATATTGCAACACCACCGAACAACCAGTGTCCTACATTTCGATTCACGGGATGAAAGATCAATATCGCGGCAGTGCTGGCAGCACCGATGGCTGGTGCGGTACGTAACAGCCCAAGTCCTTGAGGACCAATATGGAGGATGTCACTGGCATAGGCGGGTAATAATGCCACCGCACCACCAAACAGAACTGCAAAGAGATCCAGAGAAATAGCACCCAATATCATAGGCCTGGATTTCACAAAACGTAATCCCTCAAATACAGTATGCCAACTGGCAGGTTCCTTCGCCCGAATTAACTTGGGGAGCTTGACCCTTGACATCATGGCTGCGGAAAGACAGAGCATGATAGCAACACTGGTATATACAATGTTTGGGCCTAATACATAGAGCATTCCACCCGCTGCGGGTCCTGCTATCCTGGCGATATGACCTGAAGAAGAATTTAACGCAATGGCATTTGGAAAAGCAGAAGCTGGGACAAGGTTAGGGGTAATCGCCTGGGATGCAGGCTGGGAAAATGCACGAGCTGAACCAAAAAGCACCAACACGGCCAATACAGGCCATACGTCCTGAATACCAATAAAGGTTAAGCCCAGTAAAAGTGCGGCACACAGGGCTTCAGTGATATAACAAAGGCTCAATATAAAACGTCGGTTTAAACGATCAGCAACCTGTCCCGCAGGCAATATCAATATTACAAAAGGTAAAAATTGGGCAAGTCCGACCAAGCCCAGATCCATAGGATCGCCGGTAATCTCGTAGACCTGCCAGCCGATGGCAACACTTTGCATTTGCACGGCGACAGTCGTAAAAAATTTCGCCGCGACAAAATTTCGAAAATTTGGGTATCTAAAGGCGCGATCAGATTTTTGATCAGTTCCGTCGGTCAATGGGTATTCCTTTTTGTTTGCAGCGTGTTACGCGATGAACATTATACATGAAAAAGGGATCCGGGACTCGGGGCTCGGGGCTCGGGGCTCGGGGCTTGCAAAGAATATACCCTTGGGTACTTGTGCCCCTTGGTAAAAGCGGGCATCCAGTTAATTAATTGACACACTGTGTAGTTGAAAAAAAATTGCTCCCATTCGTTCTGCTCCTTTCATTATCATAGGGCACAACTTTAGGGAATGACGAGGTAAAAATTAATGATTAGATACTGGTATTTACCTTATGACGAGAGCATATTTTTATGCGAGTCCCGAGTCCCGAGTCCACAACACCGACCAGTCAATTTGCGTTTCGTAACAATATAGCCGGTTTTAATTGTAATCGACGCAGCATATATCTAGCACCGAGGCTGAGGGATATTCCACTGACAGAGATAGCGGTAACCAGTCCCAGCCAGATCAAATCTTCCGATGGCAGTTTGAGCCGAAGATTAAGTAGGGGCAGTGCGATAGCAGAACCCACTATAACCGCAAATAGTGACGTAGTAAATGCCAATAGTAAATACTCCATGTGCAGGCTGCTTTTAATCACCGTTAAACGTGTGCCCAGGGAATGCAACACCGTGGCGTCATAAATTTGCCGGGTACGACCAGCGGCCATAACACTAATCAAAACCAGTAGGCTGGCGGCAAGACTCACACCTGCCACCACTGCTAATCCCGCCGTGGCCTGGCCTAAAATTTCCTTGGCCGATGCCAAAAGTGATGCAGTGCGTACACTGATAACATTGGGTGCCACCTGTGCAACTCGCCCTTGGGCAGTAATGGCTTCCGTATCATCCATGTAGGCCGCACCAACATAGCGATTGATAAAAGTATCCAGGGCGCCATTGGAGATGATACCTTCAAACCAGAATTTGGTTTGTACACCTTTTTGACTATAAATGGCGGCGACTTCTGCTTGCAAACTACGCCCTGCGATAGCAAAGGTTACGAAATCACCAACATTTAATCCGAGCTGTTCCGCCTCACGGTCTTCCATGGCCATCTTTGCCATACCACTGATATTGTCCTCCCACCATGCCCCATCAACCAAGGTGACGTTATCGATATTATTAGCCGAATAGCTCAACTTGTAT
>CAUZRI010000111.1:0-6279 GCA_963582285.1 Gammaproteobacteria bacterium
AGCGTTGTATTTAGAGATGAATGGCCGTGTCTTACAGTTGATTTGAGGTATGACGATAATTTGTAAGGTGGTATTATCTTTCAACTTTTTCCGCAAAAAGTATAACAATAACATAAGCAAACTATACCTTTTTCATTAATAAACGGAATATGAAAACAAAATATTACCAATTTATTACGCTGGTCCTTTTAAGTCTGGCATACCCCGCACAATCTGATGATTACAATCATGTTGCTACCGAGGTATTTTGGAATCAGCTCTATGCAGGGGGAGGCTGGTCATTATATTGTGGATATCGCTTTGATCCTGAGGGTAATTCTCCTGATGGAATTAATATAGGTATCGATCATGTCTACGATACTGAGCAGATAATGGATTATTTGCAATGCGATAATCGTACACAATGTTACGCACAGCAAAAAGATTCATTTATTTCTATGGAATCCGATCTGCGTAACTTATATCCAAGTTGGACAGATTTAACCGTATATCGCTCTACCCGAATTTTTGGTGAAGTAGAAGGCGAAGATTGGCGATTCGATAACTGTGACTTTGAATGAAAATCCGGGATAGTTGAACCTCGCCCTATTAGCCGTGGAAATATTGCCAGGGCAATATTTTATATGCATAAAAAATATAATCTTCCCGTAGCACCAGACATGATTAAAAAATTAAGAAATTGGAATGCTGAAGATTTACCCAGTGAACAGGAACGGATACGCAATGATCGTATTGAAAAGCTTCAGGGGCAACGTAATCAATATATAGATAATCCAAAGTTGATTGATTCCATTGGAATAAAATAACGCGCACTCAATGCTTGCGTATTATTTTCTGGTTGAAATTATTTATCCATTAATCTTATTGTAGTTGTCACACCTTATCAGGTGACAATGACGATAATCAGTGCAGATACCGCCACAACGATACGAATAAATGAATCACTATCTCATCAGTGAATATATTGAGCAGGGATATTTAATTATCACTGCCAGTCAGCGTCAGGCACGTTTTCTAAAAGTAGCCTATGGCGAAAAGATGATGAACGAAGGAAAAGCAGCCTGGTTAACGCCGGAAATTCTTCCCTGGAATACCTGGATCAAGGACAGTTGGAATAATCAGCAGCTTATTTCGCAATCATCTTCTATGGTACTTAATCCCTCACAAGTTAGATTGATCTGGCAATCAATTATAGGCTCGTCACGTTATACAGAGTCACTCTTGCAAGTTAACTCTATTGTAGATGCGGCGATTCATGCTTATGAATTATGTCAAAGTTGGAATATCAAAATTTTTCCTGAAGAAATCTTTCTGAATCATGATGCCCAGGCCTTTCAAAGTTGGGCAGCAACCTACAAAAATAAACTGAGCAAAAATAACTGGGTTGATATTGTCAATGTTCCAGACTTATTGGTGTCGTCAGTATTTGTTCCTGACTATAAAGGGTTGGTGATTTATGGATATGATGAATTAACCCTGCAGCAACAAGAATTATTAAGGCATATCGAGACACATGATTGCGAGGTAGTGTTACACCAGACAGCGGGACGAAATAAACAGGTTAGCTATTTAGGGTTGCCAGATCGCACGGCGGAATTGCGGGCTGCCGCATGTTGGGCCAAAAACATCATGAATCGTGAACGTGGCGCCAGTATTGGCATTGTTGTGCCTGATCTGGCTAGCACACAAGAATCTGTGTCTGCAATTTTCGACGAAATACTTCACCCTGAATTGCTACTGAATGGACCGGATTCAATACTAAAACGCTATAGCATTGCCCCTGGCAAACCCTTATCAGATTATCCTGTGATCCATATTGCACTTGAAATCTTGTCACTGGGTCAATTGCGGCATTCAATCCAGAAATTAGAGGTGTTGTTGCGGTCATCATATATTAAAGGTGCTGAAACCGAACAGCATGCTCGTGCCGGTTTTTATGCGGCATTAAGACAGGCAGGCGAACCGTCATGGCACCTGAAGACGTTACTTACTTACATTGATTATCATCGCGAGTATTTAACCATAGCAAATACTTTCGAGAGTATGTTGCGAGAACTTGTGGAATTTATAAAGGTAAAGAATTCCCGTCAGTCCACCCGGCAATGGTCGGAAACTTTCAACGCATGGTTAAAAATATTTGGTTGGCCGGGTGATCGAAAATTAAACAGTAACGAATACCAAACCGTTGAGGCATGGGGTGAGATGTTGATAGAGCTGGCCTCACTTGAAACAGTAGTCGGGTCTTGTTCTTATATTGAGGCACTGGATTACCTTAAAAAAATAATAAAAGAGAAAAGCTTTCAACCTGAAACCTCCGAGACACCGATCCAGATTTCTGCTCTGCCTGGTGTTGCTGGATTGCAATTTGATTATTTGCGAGTCATTGGTCTGCATGATCAGGTCTGGCCAGGCCCATCCATCGTAAATCCATTTATACCACTGGTACTACAGCGTGATGCTGGTGTCCCAGGCGCATTGGCTGAGTCAATGGTAAGCAGGTGTCAGCTTGAATCAGAGGCGTTAATTGACGGATCTATAGAAGTGGTATTCAGTTATCCTGAAAATGAAGATGATAGGGTGTGTCGGCCTAGTCCATTATTGAAGAAATATGTAATAGATAATATTGAAGACAGTCGAGCCAGCCATGTTAGTTATCAACAATTAATTTTTGATTCGCGCGATGTGGAAATGTTTACAGATGATGTTGCCCCTGCATTGGCTGTAGATGATAAAGCAACAGGCGGCACGGGAATACTGGCAGATCAGGCTGCATGTCCGTTTCGGGCTTATGCCAGGCATCGTCTCTACGCGTCTGCTCTGGCCGATATTAATATTGGAATAGACCCCGCTGTACGTGGTCAGTTAGTACATCAGGTAATGCAACGCCTCTGGGGGAGGATAAACTCTTCAGAAAGTCTGCATCAATTATCCCTGGATAATTTAAATGACCTGATTAATACAGTTGTTGAATCTATTATCAGGCAACAAGCCAAACAGCAACCTGAGACCTTTAGCCGTGGATTTAGTCGTCTGGAGAGTCATCGTTTGCAATCGTTAATCAGGGACTGGTTAACCATAGAGAAAAAACGGTCTGGATTTAAGATCAGAGAGCTTGAAAATCGCCATAGCATCAATTTTCAGAGTTTGAACCTGAATATGCGTATCGACCGTGTGGATGAATTGGCCGATGGCAAATTGGTAATTATCGACTATAAGACCGGCCAGTTGAACATGGGTAAGTGGCAGGGAGACAGAACAGATGAACCGCAATTACCACTTTATGCAATTACTTATGAAGGAAACATCTGCGCGGTTGCCTTTGCCGGAATGAAAAAAGGAAAATTAGGTTTTATTGGACTGGCGGCAGAGGAAGGTTTGATTGATGGGGTGAAAGGAATTTCGAATAGCGAGGAAAATAACGGCTGGGATGGTCAATTGCAATACTGGCAACTGGCGTTGGGTAACATGGCCAGGGAATTTGCAACGGGCAGGGCAGTCGTCGACCCAAAAGATAACACCACCTGTCGTTATTGTGATCTTCATAGTCTCTGTCGAATACAGGAAAAACTGGAAAGTCGTTCTGGCTGGATAGATGAAGAAGAACCTGAGTGGCATCAGACGTGATTATCACACCTCAGTTACCCGACCTCGAACAGCGCCAGCAGGCAATACAAGCTGATGCATCATTTATTGTGCAGGCTCCCGCTGGTTCAGGTAAAACCGGATTACTTATTCAGCGCTATCTGAAACTACTCAGTCTGGTGGATAATCCAGAAGAGGTCATTGCTATCACCTTTACGCGTAAGGCCGCCGCTGAAATGCAGGACAGGATCCTGACTGCACTGGATGAGGCCAGTCGCGATATGCAAGTTGTTGATGAGTATGAGAAACAAACCCTGGCGCTGGCCCGTGGTGCACTACTTCAAAATAAAAAACAAGGCTGGCAACTTATAGAAAATCCAGGACGTCTTAGGGTGCAAACAATTGATTCGTTTTGTGCACGTTTGATAAAGCAAATGCCATTGTTATCACAGATTGGCGGCATGCAAGACATCATAGAAAAACCTGGGCCAGTATACGAACAGGCCGCCGAGGCGACTTTACTGGAATTAGAGTCTAGCCAGGCATGGGGTGATTCCATAACGCGTCTATTGGTTCATCTTGATAATGATTTACCACGGCTTAAAGCACTCATCGTGGGTATGATGCAAAAACGCGATCAGTGGTTGCGCTATGTTCTGGATGGTTACCAACATTCTGATCTGGAAACCACATTGGTAAACTTATTAACAGAGAAGCTAACCCATTTAAGTTCTTTATTTCCGGGAGATTTAGCAGAGGAGCTATGCGTACTTTTACGATTTGCTACCAAAAATCTTGTCGAGTTAAAACCAGACAGTGAAATTATTGCCTGCAACGGTATACAGTCATTCCCCGGGAATGACCCTCAAAGTTTGGATGTTTGGTTGGGTATTGCTGAGTTCTTGACTACCACAGCCGGCACATGGCGTATCCGATTAGATAAAAACATGGGTTTTCCTGCAGCGAGTACCAAGTCTATCAATTCTGAACTCAATGCACAGATGAAAGAACGCATGAAGGCCTTGTTAGATCAGTTAAAAACTACTGTAGGACTTGAGCGGATGTTGGCAGAGATTAAGACACTGCCCTCTGCTCAGATCTCGGATGATGAGTGGGAAATTGTCGACGCGCTATGTCGAGTATTGACACTCGCGGCGACGCAATTACAGGTGATATTTAATGAACGTAATCAACAAGACTTTATCGGCATCGCTCAATCCGCAGTCACTGCATTAGGAACTGATGACACCCCTACGGATCTCGCCATGTATCTGGACTATCAGGTAAAACATATTCTTGTAGATGAATTTCAGGATATCTCTGTTAATCAACATGAATTAATTAAACGATTGACGGTTGCCTGGATAGAAAACGATGGCCGTACTTTATTTTTGGTGGGTGACCCGATGCAATCCATTTACCGATTTCGTGAGGCCGAAGTGGGTAATTTTATTCATACATTTCATCAGCAACAGCTGGGGAATATTCCGCTTCAACCGCTGGTGCTGAGTGCAAATTTTCGTTCAGAGGCAGGACTTGTTAACTGGGTAAATTCAAGTTTCCAAAATATATTAGCAGAAAACGATGACCTCACTACTGGTGCGGTAAGTTTTCACCCTTCCGTGGAGACAATAACAACCAGCGAAAAAAATAATGTAAATGTTCATACATTATTTGATGATAACAGAGCGAGCGAGGCATCTCAGATTGTGCAATTGATCCAGGAAATTCAGTCCAGAGATTCCGTTGGGGAAATTGCGATTTTGGTGCGGACACGTAACCATTTACTGGAAATACTGCCGAGACTACGCGATGCAGGTATTGCCTGTCAGGCGAAAGATATTGAGGCCCTGGGAGACAAATCCTCAATCCAGGATGTACTTTCCCTGATACGGGCATGGTTATATCCAACGGACAGAATAGCTTGGCTGAGCATATTACGAGCACCCTGGTGTGGAATTGATCTAAAAAATTTACTGATTCTGACAGGGGAAGATAGACATGCATTGATATGGAACAGGTTACAGGACGAGTCAATACTCGCTGGGTGTGATGAATTTACCCGTCAACGCGTACGTTATTTTGTAGAAATTTTTACAGACGTTAATACTCACAGGCATAGACAATCCGTACGTCAAAGTATCGAATCACTGTGGATACGTCTAGGCGGTCCGGCCACCTTGAATGCAGAGGGAGACATGGATGATGTCACAATCTTTTTTGAGTTACTGGAAAAACTGGATCGTGGTTGTGAAATTCATGACGTACAGATATTAATTAAAGAAGTGACACAACTGTTTGGGAAGACGGCACCTGGCCTGACAAGTAACACGGTGCAAGTTATGACCATGCATAAATCCAAAGGACTAGAATTTGACCATGTCATACTCCCTGGACTGGGGAGAATACCGCGACATTCCACTACCGAATTAATGAAATGGATGTTACGACCGCGTGAAGATGGTGGCCACGATCTATTTTTAGGCGCAATCAAAGAAACCGGCCAGGAACATGCCCCCATTTATCAATACATTCAGAATATAGAAAAACTCAAAGACAGTTTTGAAACACAACGTCTGTTATATGTTGCAACGACACGGGCAAGAAAGACATTGCACCTGTTCGGTAGAGTGAAACGCAAACAAAATAAAAAAGGTGAATGGGAATGTAATCCTGATGCACGATCATTACTGGGCG
>CAUZRI010000112.1:0-6223 GCA_963582285.1 Gammaproteobacteria bacterium
ATTCTAACAAACGCCATTGTTGTCGAAATCTCTCTACCATCGGATCCTGCCAGGAGTTTCTCCTGCAAGCTTAAATCAGGGATTTTATGTGGTTTTGCCTTGGGCCAGGCCTGAAATAAAGAGCCCCCCTGTGCCTTGGTGCGTTCCCGCAAGTATTTCATTTCAGGACTATCCATCGGTGGTTTGTAAAACGGCGCTTCACTTATCTTGTCGTCGGGAATTGGGATATTAAATCTGTCACGGAATGCTTTAATTGCCTCATCATCCATTTTTTTCTGTTGATGGGTAATATTTTGTCCTTCTCCTGCATCACCCATTCCATAACCTTTAACTGTCTTTGCCAATATGACCGTTGGTTGGCCCGTATGTTTAACTGCAGCGGCGTACGCGGCATATACCTTGTGCGGGTCATGTCCACCTCGATTCAATCGCCAAACATCATCATCTGACATTTGCGCAACCATCTCTTTGAGTTCGGGATATTTGCCAAAGAAATGTTCCCTGACGTAGGCCCCATCATTGGCCTTGTATACCTGATATTCACCGTCGACAACCTCTTCCATACGTTTCAATAACAGTCCTTTGGTGTCACGGGCAATTAAAGGGTCCCAGTAAGAACCCCAGATAACCTTGATTACATTCCAGCCTGCCCCTCGAAAAGTGCCTTCCAATTCCTGTATTATTTTTCCGTTACCGCGAACTGGGCCATCAAGTCGTTGTAAATTGCAATTCACCACAAAAACAAGATTATCTAGTTTTTCCCTAGCTGCCATACCGATAGCACCAAGAGATTCAGGTTCATCCATTTCTCCGTCACCCATAAATGCCCAGATCTTTCGGTCTGTGCGTGGGGTCATTTCACGATTTTCCAGATAACGTAGAAAACGAGCCTGATAGATTGCCATAATGGGACCGAGTCCCATTGACACCGTAGGAAATTGCCAGAAGTCGGGCATTAGCCATGGGTGCGGATAGGATGACAATCCATTACCGTCAACTTCCTGGCGAAAATTATTTAGCTGTTGATCTGTTAATTGTCCATTTAGATAGGCCCGTGAATACATCCCCGGTGCGGAATGACCCTGTATATAAATCAGGTCACCCCCTTGTTTTTTTGTCGGGGCACGAAAGAAGTGATTAAATCCTACATCATATAAGGTAGCAGAGGAGGCGAAACTAGCTATATGACCACCAAGTTCCGAGCTAATACGATTCGCTTTGACTACCATAGCCAGTGCATTCCAACGAACCAAAGAACGTAAACGCCATTCAAGCTCCATATCACCAGGGGAATGCTCTTCTCTCGAAGGCGGAATGGTATTTAGATATGCTGTATTGGCTGAATACGGTAAATAAGCGCCGGATTTGCGAGCCTTGGTAATTAGTTTTTCTAGCAGGAAATGGGCACGATCTATCCCTTCATGAGTGAGGACAGCGTCAAGGGCGTCCAGCCATTCATTTGTTTCCAGAATATCAATATCTTCTTGTTTATCTGACATGTCTACACCATAGTCCGTTAAAAAATGATAGGATTTAACGCAAGTTACGGAAAAAGTGGAAGAAAAACAGCTTCCATTATCATTATTATAATTTATATCTAACGACGCATTTTACCAGATTATTGCTACATGGTAGCCATTACTTATGATTAATTTTGAATTTACTCTCAAGCAAAAGAACCGGGCACCGAAACAAAAAGAAGTTGATACACATGAAAATTGGGTAGTGTTATTTCCATCACCATCAACAGTGCGGGCAACCGGCAAATTTCCATACCAAGAAAACCTTGAACGACGCAGCAAGGATATAGAAAATAATTTCGATATCGAGATTCAAACAATGGACTTACCTAATGAGTCCGGCACCAGAGTCGTTTTCGCTTGCGTCAAACCTGATATAACAAGTTTTGAACTACTAACTCTCGCAAGAAATTTAGTCAAGACGCATAAGCCAGGGAAAGAGGCAACACTTTGTCTTCATGTTACTGGATTTACCGATAAGCAAAACTTGCGCATGGCAGAAGCCCTGGTAGCTGCCACTGCCGCAGCAAGTGCAATCATGCCAAATTATAAAACCAGCAAATCGAGCAACAATCGATACATCCAGATAAATATTTACGGCGTACTAAGCTCAGATGGGTATAAGAGGACCCTGGCAGAGGCACATGGAAATGCACTAAGTCGCTATTTGAGCATGTTGCCACCAAATATTTTAACACCATCAGATTATCTGAAAAAATTACAACTACTCAGCAAAGAATATAAATGGAAACTGGATTTCTTTGATGTTGCAGCTCTTAAACGTAAAAAGGCAGGGGCATTTCTTGCTGTCTCACAGGGTAGTTCAGTACAGGACGCAGGGATTGTCTGTTTGCGTTATAACCCTACCCGAGTATCTCGCATGGACAAACTTGCCCTGGTTGGTAAGGGAATATGCTACGACACCGGCGGGGTTAATTTAAAACCAGCCAAATATATGTTTGGTATGCATGAAGACATGCAAGGCAGCGCTGTGGCCCTGGGTGTATTTCTGGCGCTGACAAAACTCAAGGTTGATTACCCTGTAGAATGCTGGTTAGCTCTAGCAACTAATCATATTGGTCCAAAAGCCTACAAACCCAATGATATTATTACTGCCGCAGATGGGACTACCATTGAAATAGTACATACCGATGCTGAAGGTAGAATGGTATTGGCAGACACTTTGGTATTCGCATCAGAAAAGAAGCCATCATTAATTATTGACTATGCTACGCTGACGGGTGCATGTGTTTATTCTATTGGCTCCTCATATAGTGGTGTTTTCAGTAACCGAGAAAAATTTATTCCGGAGTTGATTCGATCTGGTCAGGAAAGTGGTGAGAGGGTCTGGCCATTTCCCATGGATGAAGACTATGAAACCTCCTTGAAAAGTGACGTTGCTGATATTAAACAATGTGCCGTGGAAGGCAATGCCGATCATATCCTTGCTGCTCGATTTTTAAGCAGATTCGTAAAACATGATATTCCCTGGATCCATATGGATCTCTCAAGCAGTAAAAATAAGGGGGGATTGGCACATATCCCAACAGATTCAACTGGATTTGGTATCAGATATACTCTGGAATTATTATTTAGCGGTAAAATTTGGAAGTCCTGATAACGTAAACAATCGGGCTGAGTTAAGTTATAATCCTGCCCTTCATCAAACCACACTCAAACCACTGGAGGTTAATGTGACTATTAAAGTAGGAGATAAAATGCCTGAGGGTGTTTTTAAGATTATGCGAGAAGATGGACCAGGAGCAATGAGCTCCAATGAAATATTTTCAGGAAAAAAGGTCGTGTTGTTTTCTGTGCCTGGTGCGTTTACACCCACATGTTCCAAGGAACACCTCCCAGGATACATTGAGAAAGCAGATGAGTTAAAATCCAAAGGTGTAGATACTATTGCATGCATGGCAGTTAATGATGTATTTGTAATGGGCGCATGGGGTGATCAAAGTGGTGCAGGTGACAAGGTATTACTCCTGGCTGATGGTAATGCCGAGTATGCCAATGCCCTGGGATTGGAACTTGATGCCAGCGGGCATGGCATGGGTACCCGTGGTCAACGTTTTGCATTGGTTGTTGATGATGGTGTCTTGACGCAGTTGCATGTTGAAGCTGGTGGCGAATTTAAAGTTAGTGCCGCTGATTACATACTGGAAAATTTATAGGTTTAATTAGAACTAGAAGCTCGTGACTCGGGACTAAAGTCCCGAGTCACGAACCAAGTTTATCTGCCCCACACTTCCAACAAGAACCAAATTGACCTTCATTTTCTTCACCGCATAGACACTGCCATGGTCCAGTATCTATAACGTCAGCTGATGCTTGTGTGACGATCTCCATTGCTGCATCAAGATATTCGTCATCTGTAATCCAAATTTCAGGCCAGCATTCATTTGGAGGTAACTCACCCAGGGCACCAGAGAGAAATTGATTCCTGACAACAAACTTAATCCCAGCTTGTTCCAGCATAGAGGTAATATAACCGATCCGAAATTCTTCAGGTGATGTGTGTATTTTAACCATTAAAGTATGAGTATTAATGTCAACGCAATAACTGAGCAGGCTACAGCAAAAATTGCAATATAATTTAGTGTTGTAATCTTACGAAGGGTTTGTCCAAGTGCATCGGCCAGTGTTTTTTTTGCATGGCCAGTTCTTCGATTAATTTAATTTGTTCCACATCAGATTGTGAATTTAAGTTGAGACGTGAATCAATTTTCGATATTTCCTGTTTTAAATCTTCCAGGGTAGTTGGATTAGTATTCTGATCATCATTTGCCGTATCTTCGCGATCCCGAATTAGTTTGATCAACTTGCTGGCCCCTTGAATTATCATTGGGGCAGAATTAAGGATGGTGTTTAAAGTAACAGGAACCATAAAATTTTTGCCTTTTACATCCCTTTATCTGTTCGTTTCAGGCGATTCAAATTGCCAGTTGGCGTATAATGCTGGCCTGACTAAAGAATCAGGTTTGTGTACGGTGACGATTATCGCCAATGGTGCCCGGGCTTGTTGCTCGTGGTCAAGGGCTTTATCATCTATATTATTATTTCGGCGGGTAGCAAAATCAGCGTATCAACCGGATATCTAGCTATAAAATCCGGTTGATATGTTTAGAGAAGTTAACCATATAGTATTAATAAAACTGAACTTTAGAGGTGGAAAAGTGAATTTTACACCTCATTTAGTGTCAATAAATTTCTAATAAAATGCAATATAAGGAAAATACAGATGTCAGTATTAGCAGGTATACAGAAACTAAAAACCTTTATCGGCCAGCAAATTATTGGTCAAGAGCTCTTGATCAATCGATTGTTATTGGCATTACTTGCTGATGGACATTTACTGGTAGAAGGTGCTCCGGGACTAGCAAAAACTCGTGCCATCAAGGTTCTGGGAGAGGGTATTGAGGGAGACTTTCATCGTGTTCAGTTTACACCAGACCTATTGCCAGCTGATTTAACAGGAACAGAAATATACAGACCACAAGATGGTACGTTTCATTTCCAACAAGGTCCATTATTCCATAATTTGGTTCTGGCAGATGAAATTAATCGCGCGCCTGCAAAGGTACAATCTGCTTTACTAGAAGCTATGGCGGAACGACAGATTACTGTCGGAAAAGAAACCTATAAATTACCAGAATTATTTCTGGTAATGGCCACACAAAATCCAATCGAACAGGAAGGAACCTATCCGTTACCTGAAGCACAGTTAGATCGATTTTTATTGCATGTAAGTATTACCTACCCAACAGCAGCAGAAGAAAAAGAGATTCTGGAACTTTCCCGTAGAGAAGCCCGTCACAATTACCATTTTGATACAACTGACTATAAACCGATTGCTCAGGACGTTATTTTTGCTGCACGAGAGGAAGTTTTGAATATTCATTTGTCTGATGAATTACAGAAATATTTAATACAGCTAGTACTGGCATCTCGTGAACCTGATGTCTACGGTGCTGATTTGTCTGACTGGATACAATATGGTGCCAGTCCCCGCGCTACCATTACTTTGGATAGATGTGCGAGGGCACAGGCTTGGCTGGCAGGTAGAGATTACGTGATTCCAGAAGATATTCAGTCCATGGCATTTGACGTAATGCGTCATCGTTTGATACTCAATTATGAAGCCGAGGCGGATGGCATAACTACCAATAAAGTAATCTCTGAATTAATCTCGAGAATTGCAGTACCTTGATATCAGCACACCGTAAATTTAACGAAACTGTTCGTATCTCCGTCGCAGAAATGGTGGGAATGAACCGCTATTCTTCATCGATTCCATTGAGTCCAGGTAAAATACTTGCTCGGCAATCTGGAAATTATCAATCGCCATTTAAAGGTAGAGGGATGGAATTTGATGAATCACGCTTATACCAACCTGGCGATGATATTCGTAATATCGATTGGCGTGTAACTGCCAAAACCGGCAAAACACATACCAAGCTATTCAGGGAAGAGCGTGAACGTCCCGTTTTCTTGTGGGTAGATCTTCGTGCGCCAATGTTTTTTGCAACGCGAGGCAGATTCAAGTCCGTCATGGCATCATATATCGCAAGTTTGTTGGCATGGAGTGCAAATCATCATGGCGATCGTATTGGTGGCGTAATATTCTCTGAGGCCATTCACCATGAACTTAAACCTCATCGCGGCAAGATTGGTGTATTAAGATTTATTAATAAACTGGT
>CAUZRI010000113.1:0-6108 GCA_963582285.1 Gammaproteobacteria bacterium
ATCAACTCGAGACTTGAGACCACCTGGGACTATTCTATTTGTTAACTGTCCGTTTCCTACTTTAGACGAAGATGCTGTAGAACCGAAACAGGTTACGATCGGTCCCCATAGTGAAAAGCCATATGTAACATCTTCCTTGATTAATATTTCAGGTATGAGTTTTGGTGCGATCTCTAAGCCAGCTGTCATTGCACTGTCCAATGGTGCAAATATGGCGGGGTGTTGGTTAAATACTGGTGAAGGAGGACTTTCAAAATACCATCTTCAAGGTGGTGCGGACATAGTATTCCAGATCGGAACGGCTAAGTATGGTGTTAGAAATGATGCAGGTGAATTAAGCGATGATAAGTTGAGAGATGTCGCCAGCCATGAACAAGTAAAAATGATAGAACTAAAGTTAAGTCAGGGTGCGAAGCCGGGTAAAGGCGGGATCCTACCTGGGGCTAAGGTGACGAAAGAAATAGCGAGTATTAGGGGTATCCCTGCTGGACAAGATTCAATCAGTCCTAACAGACATCATGATATAGAAAGCAATACCCAATTACTTGATATGATCCATCGCATTCGAACTGTTACCGGGCGACCGGTTGGTTTCAAAACAGTGATTGGCGCCCATGGTTGGCTTGATAGTCTATATGAAGAAATACTTGAGAGGGGGGTTGAATCCGCTCCTGATTTTATGACCATCGATAGTGCAGATGGTGGGACAGGTGCAGCACCCATGCCATTAATGGATGATGTTGGAATGCCTATTCAGGAAAGTTTGCCTTTAGTGGTAGATAAGTTAACTGAGTATGGATTACGGGATAGGATAAAAATAATTGCCTCGGGTAAATTAATTACACCAACCAATGTTGCGTGGGCCTTATGCATCGGAGCAGACTTTATTACATCTGCCCGAGGCTTTATGTTTGCCCTGGGATGCATACAGGCATTGCAATGTAATAAGAATACCTGTCCAACAGGCGTCACTACCCACGATAAAGATCTGCAAAGAGGATTAAATCCAGAGGACAAGGCAGTTCGTGTTAAGCATTACGCAAAGAATATGGTTAAAGAGGTAGGAATTATTGCCCATTCCTGTGGCGTACATGAACCTAGAGAATTACGCCGTTTTCATGCCAGGTTAGTAAGTAACGAGGGTCGTTCTGTGCCCTTGGATAAGATTTATCCAGAAGTGATGGGAAGAAGCTGAAGCTTATCTCTTTTTATTCAGTATTCTCAATCTCAACGCGTTAAGTTTAATAAACCCTTCAGCGTCTTTCTGATTATAAGCACCGGCGTCATCTTCAAATGTAGCAATGGATGCATCAAACAAACTATTCGATTCTGATCGTCTTCCGCTAATTGTAATATTGCCTTTGTATAATTTTAATCTTACGCAACCGTTGACGGGAACTTGAGTCTGATCTATCAACGTCTGTAGGGCTAGCCGTTCTGGACTCCACCAGTATCCGTTATAAATCAAGCTGGCATATTTTGGCATAAGCTCATCTTTTAGATGTGCAGATTCTCGATCCAGTGTAATGGACTCTATGGCCCGATGTGCCTTAAGCAAGATTGCCCCTCCGGGCGTTTCATAACATCCCCTGGATTTCATGCCCACATATCGATTCTCGACAATATCTGCCCGACCAATACCATGCCGACCCCCAATTTCATTTAAAGTCTTTAACAATTTTGCCGGACTCATAGACTTCTCATTAATGGAAATGGGATCGCCTTTCTCAAATTCTATCTCAATATATTCCCCTGTATCTGGCGCGGCTTCAACTGAGACTGTCCAACGCCACATATCATTTTCCGGCTCACACCAAGGGTCTTCCAATTCGCCGCCTTCATAGGATATATGTAACAGATTAGCGTCCATAGAATATGGCGAACCACTCTTTCGTTTTCCCTCGACAGAAATACCATTTTTCTCAGCATACTCCAGCAATGATTCTCGAGAATTAAGATCCCAATCGCGCCAGGGTGCAATAATTTTAATATCAGGATTCAGAGCGTAGGCACCTAATTCAAATCTTACCTGATCATTACCTTTACCCGTCGCGCCATGGGAGACGGCATCTGCACCGGTTTCTTCCGCAATTTCTACCAATCGTTTAGCGATCAATGGACGTGCAATGGACGTTCCTAGCAGGTATTCACCTTCGTAAATGGCATTCGAACGAAACATCGGGTACACAAAATCCCTGACAAATTCTTCTTGCAAGTCTTCAATGTAGATCTCTTTAACCCCCATAGCAGAGGCCTTGGCCCGTGCTGGTTCTACCTCTTCACCCTGGCCTAAATCAGCGGTAAAGGTTACTACTTCACAGTTATATCGTTCCTGTAACCACTTCAGGATCACAGAGGTATCCAGTCCACCGGAGTAAGCAAGAACAACTTTTTTACAATTTGTTGTGATCATGATGTTAACTAAGCTAGTAAAAACAGTAGTGTAATGGAGTACAGCTTAAAGATAAATGCGAACATGAATTAAATTAAAAAGTCTCTCACTGCTTTTATCACTTCAGCAGGTTTATCGGCATGAACCCAGTGATCTGCATTTTCGATTTTTATATGCCTGGCCAAAGGAAAATAACCAAAAATCGTATCCTGATGTTGAGCTTGTATATAATCTGACAGACCACCAGAAATAAACAATGCAGGATTATCATATGTCTTATCAGCAAGTTCCTTTGGAAAATCACGAAGCTTTATATGGTTCTCTTGAATCGCATCCAGATGAATTCGCCATTTAAAACTATTCTCGTCTCGAACCAGGTTTTGTAACAGAAATTGCCTCAACATTGGTTCCGAAATGTGTTGTTCAAGTAAGCTATCGGCCTGGGAACGATTCTCCAGCCTGGAAATTGGTAGTGATTGTAAGGCGGATATTAGCTCATCATGGTTTGAGCGGTAACGTACCGGAGAAATATCAACAACTATCAACCTGTCAACCAAAGATGGATTTAATAACGACAAAACCATTGCAGTTTTGCCTCCCATACTATGGCCTAGTATAGAAATTGCATCGTGCCCAAGTGATGACATTAATTCAGTAATGTCTTCTGCCATTTCAATGTAACTCATAGAATCAGCGTGACCACTGTCCCCATGATTTCGTAAATCTATGGGGTATACCTGGAACGAACTTGAAAGTTGCCGGGCAATGCCAGACCAGTTGCGGTTTGATCCGAATAATCCATGCAGGATATATAACGGTTTGCCTTCTCCATAAGATTGGAAATTAAGATTTACTGACATAAGAAATATTTAGCAATTGCCCTGCTCCAGTCATTGAATTAAAACTGTATTTTAGATGCAAGATACAGTTATCTGAAACCTCATCGAAATTTATGGCAATACAGTTTTCTATAGTTGGATGAGACAGATATCTCACAACCTATAAGATGAGTTCTCGTATGTCGGACAACACCTCGCCCAGGGCTTTGGTAAATTCAGCTGCAAGCACACCGTCTATGACTCGATGATCGTAGGAGAGTGAAAATGGCATTATTAATCTTGGCTCAAATTTGCCGTCGACATACACCGGTTTGATTGTCGATCGAGAGACACCCATGATTGCCACTTCTGGCGGATTAATTATCGGCGTAAAACCAGTTCCACCTATATGTCCGAGACTGGATATCGTAAAACACGCCCCTTGCATATCTGAAGGAGGGAGCTTTTTATCACGGGCCTTTTGAGCCAGTTCAGCCAATTCACTTGCTAGTTCATAAATACCTTTTTTATCAGCATTCTTCACTACTGGAACCATTAACCCCTGGTCAGTATTTACAGCAAAACCAATATTATAGTACTTCTTATAAATGAGCTCTTCACCATTGGTTGCCAGGGACGAATTAAAACGCGGGTAGTTTTTCAACTCAGTCACGACAGCCTTGATTAAAAAGCTCAATATCGTCAATTTGGTTCCGTGTTTCTCTGCCTCTTTCTTTTTTGAAACGCGATATTCTTCTAACTCAGTGATATCAGCCTCATCGAAATTGGTAACATGAGGAATACTTACCCAGCTACGATGCAGATTTTTACTAGATAGTTTGTTGAGACGGGTAAGGGCCAGAGTTTCAGTCTCACCAAATTTTGAAAAATCAACTACAGTTGGCTCGAATAATTCAAGTGCCTTATGGCTGGCCATTCCACCTTGACCGGACAGCATCGCGCGGGTGTAGGCAGTAACATCCTCCCGTACAATACGACCTTTCCTACCTGAACCCTGTACCCTGATTAAATCAACGCCCAATTCGCGAGCAAATTTTCGAATTGCCGGACTGGCATGGGCTAATCCACCCGCACCGGAGGCAGCAGGAGCGGCCGCCATTACGGGTACTACTGGTTCAACTTTCCTTTCTTGGGTTTTTGTTTCTACAGTAGCTTCGTCTTTTTTTGTTTCAATACTATCGGATGAATCTGTTGCGTCCGTTGTGCTTGCATTATCACTAACAGAAACGATTGCTATGAGGCTACCTTCCGCGACCTTGTCACCATTTTTAACATTGACTTTTTTTATTGTCCCGGCGAATGGTGAAGGGATATCCATGGTTGCCTTATCACTTTCCAACGAGATTAGTGGTGACTCAAGCTCTACTTTATCACCGGCTGTTATCATTACATCAATGACTTCAATTTTCTTGAAATCTCCAATATCCGGTACTTTAATGTCATGTTCAATGACTACTGCATCAACTTTCTTGTTAGTCTTTTTATCTTGTTTCTTGGTGGCTGATTTTTTTTCTGCACCCGCTTCTTCAACTAATAAAATTACGTTTCCTTCTGCAACCCGATCACCGTTTTTGACTTTTAATTCTTTAACCGTCCCCGCAGCAGAGGAAGGAATATCCATAGTCGCCTTATCACTTTCAAGACTAATTAGTGAATCCTCTAGCTGAACTATATCCCCTACCTTAACCAACACGTCGATGACTTCTATATCATTGAAATCTCCGATATCGGGAACTTTCACTTCAATTAATTTACTCATCAGACGGTTACCGGATTGGGTTTCTCTGGATCAATACCATATTTCTTAATGGCTTCTGTTACTTTTTCAACTGGTAGTAACTTTTCATCCACAAGTGATGTAAGCGCTGCAACTACTATATAATACCGGTTAACTTCAAAATGCTTACGCAGTTGTGCTCGTGTATCACTACGACCATACCCATCTGTTCCCAATACCATATAATTTCTTTCAGGTAAAAAGTTTCGAATCTGGTCTGCATAAATTTTCATATAATCTGTAGCAGCAATGATGGGCCCATTATACGATTTAAACGTTTTTTCAACATGGCTGACTTTAGGTGTTTTATCAGGATGAAGTGTATTCCAGCGTTCTACATCCAGTCCTTCACGACGTAATTCATTAAAACTGGTTACACTCCAGAGATCTGAATCAACACCAAAATCCTGTTTCAACAATTCTGCTGCCGCTATTACTTCGCGAAAAATTGT
Organism: Gammaproteobacteria bacterium; assembly: GCA_963582285.1. Taxonomy (GTDB): domain Bacteria; phylum Pseudomonadota; class Gammaproteobacteria; order Eutrophobiales; family Eutrophobiaceae; genus Eutrophobius. The sequence continues at coordinate 5,461 of CAUZRI010000113.1, forward strand.
GCCGGAACCCATCAATTGAACTTTTAATTTTTTCTTGCCACCTTTTTTGAATAAATATATTCCCTTAAGGATATCTTCTTCAATTCCTTTTGGCATAGCCGGATGCTCATAATTTTCATTCATGACAGTGATGTAGAAATATACATCCTCATCATTGATGAACATCCGTTTGAGACCACCTTGAATAATGACGGCTAATTCGTATGCAAATGTAGGATCATAGGCAACACAATTAGGAATCGTGGATGCAGCAAGGTGACTGTGACCGTCCTGATGTTGCAAACCTTCACCAGCGAGGGATGTACGTCCAGCAGTACCACCAAGAAGGAAACCTCTTGAGCGCATGTCACCGGCAGCCCAGGCAAGATCTCCAATGCGCTGAAAACCGAACATTGAGTAATAAATATAAAATGGGATCATTTGTACCCCATGGTATTTATACGCAGTTGCAGCAGCTATCCAGGAGGAAAACGCACCGGCTTCGTTAATTCCTTCTTCGAGGATCTGTCCTTTTATATCTTCCTTATAAAACATAACCTGATCGCTATCGACAGGTTTATATAATTGGCCGACTGAAGAATAGATACCCAACTGCCTGAACATACCTTCCATACCGAAGGTCCTTGCTTCATCAGGAACGATGGGAAC
>CAUZRI010000114.1:0-6104 GCA_963582285.1 Gammaproteobacteria bacterium
TGATGCTGACACAATTGGTATTAATTGGATATGCATTAAGTTATATCTTTGCAATCGAAAATCCTGCGATTGTAATACTTGTTCTAATAGTGATGCTTACCGCTTCAAGCTTTATTAGCTTCCGTACGATTACCAATAAAAACCCTGCGGCATTTTTTACCCTATTTGCATCGATAACCGTTGGAGGAATAACGACAGTATTATTTATGACTGGCATCGTATTAGAACTTGATCCGTGGTTTTTGCCACAATATTTAATTCCCCTGGCAGGGATGATCATTGCCAATTGCATGAATACTGTAAGCCTGGCTGCAGAGCGATTTGAGTCAGAGCTAAAAAACAATACGTCCTATGATGATGCCCGCCGTACTGCATTGAATACCTCATTAATCCCGACTATCAATTCATTGTTGGCGGTAGGTCTAGTCTCTCTGCCAGGGATGATGACGGGTCAAATTCTATCTGGTGTCGATCCCCTTATAGCAGTCAGGTACCAGATAATAGTCATGTGTATGGTATTTGGCTCTTCGGGGATATCTTCTGCTTGCTACCTGATTCTACAAAAATCTGGGGAAACAATTTTGGACGCTAATGGATAATGGCTTGTTTACGGGTGTCTCCTAAGACGTTTGTCCGCTATACTTCCACGTCATAATTAACCATTTGTCAGTCTTTAAAACCAATTAACATCATAAAATGACTTTTCAGGATCTGATATTCAATCTACAAACGTTTTGGTCGAAGCGTGGGTGTGTTATTCAACAACCCTATGATATGGAAGTGGGTGCCGGGACATTTCACCCGGCGACGTTTTTGCGATCAATTGGGCCAGAACCCTGGAATGCCGCCTATGTACAACCATCTCGGCGACCAACCGATGGACGTTATGGTGATAACCCGAACAGGTTACAACATTACTATCAGTTCCAGGTTATCTTAAAACCTTCCCCACTTGAGATACAGGACATCTACCTGGCATCCCTCAAAGAATTGGGTATCGATCCACTGGAACATGATATCCGGTTTGTCGAAGACAATTGGGAATCACCCACATTAGGGGCATGGGGACTGGGCTGGGAAGTTTGGTTGAATGGTATGGAAATTACTCAGTTTACCTATTTCCAACAGGTGGGTGGCATAGATTGTAAACCCGTCACCGGTGAGATCACCTATGGGCTGGAACGAATTGCCATGTACTTACAAAATGTAAACAGTGTTTATGACCTGGTGTGGACAGAATCTGATTCAGGCATCGTTACCTATGGTGATATCTATCATCAAAATGAAGTAGAGATGTCCACATATAATTTTGAAAAAGCTAATACAGACATCTTGTTTACCCATTTTGATAATTACGAAAAAGAAAGTCAGTCTTTGATTGAGGATGACCTTCCGCTTCCAGCCTATGAAATGGTACTCAAGGCATCTCATGCATTTAATATTTTGGATGCCCGGCATGCCATTTCTGTAACAGAACGTCAGCGATTTATATTACGGGTGCGAAGCCTAGCCCGCGCAGTTGCACAAGCATATTACGACAAACGAGAAAAGCTGGGATTTCCGTTAATAAAGAATAAAAAGTAATGACCTCATGAGAAAAAAAGATTTATTAATTGAGATAGGCACAGAAGAACTGCCTCCCAAGGCATTACGGAAACTCGCGGAGTCCTTTGCTTCGGGGATTCAGGCTGGACTTGATTCTCAATCATTGTCTTACGCAGCAAACAACTGGTACGCAACACCCAGACGGCTCTCAGTACTGGTTGAAAAGCTGATAGTTGCGCAAGAAGACCAAAATATTGAGAAACGCGGGCCAGCACTGGCGGCGGCGTATGATGCTAATGGTCAACCCAGTAAAGCCGCAAGTGGTTTTGCACGTTCTTGTAATGTCGACTTGTCAGAACTTAAAGAACTTAAGACTGACAAGGGAACATGGTTGGTATTTAAAACCACTGAAGAAGGAAAACCAACCAGAACATTGATCCCGGATATAGTCATTAATGCACTAAATAAATTGCCGATCCCGAAACGAATGCGTTGGGGAGAAAGTGCCGTTGAATTTGTTCGTCCGGTGCACTGGTCAGTTGTCTTGTTTGGAAACGAAGTCATTCCTTGTGAAATTCTTGATACCAAAGTCGATAATATTACCTATGGTCACCGATTCCATTCCAGCAAACCGATACGTATAAAGACTCCTAAAGAATACCTGATAAAGCTAAGGGAAAAGGGACGCGTTATTGCCGATTTCGAGGAACGAAGACAGTTGATCGAAAACATTGCGGTAAATGCTGCAAAAGAACACGGTGGTTCGGCAATAATCAATGCTGACTTGCTCGATGAAGTTACCTCACTGGTGGAATGGCCAGTAGTAGTTACAGGTAGCTTTGATGAAAAGTTTCTGGAATTACCTCGTGAGGTTTTGATCGCCACTATGCAAGGCCATCAGAAATATTTTCCAGTAGCTGACGACAAGACAAATAAATTGATCAATCGATTTATTACCATCGCTAATATCGAAAGCTCATCAGCTGATGCAATAAGGAAAGGCAATGAACGTGTAATTCGCCCTCGACTGGCAGATGCGGAGTTCTTCTGGCGCAGGGATTGTCTGAACCCCTTTAGTCATTTTGAAAGTAAACTGAAAGATGTTGTGTTTCAAAAGCAATTGGGAACACTGGCCGATAAGACAGAACGTGTGATGAATCTATCGGTATATATTGCGAATATGTTAAACGCCGATTCAAAAACTGCTGCGCGAGCAGCGCAATTATCAAAATGTGATTTATTCACCGAGATGGTTGGTGAGTTTCCAGAATTACAAGGTGTAATGGGGCGTTATTATGCGTTGCAAAATGGTGAATCAGCTGAGGTTGCAACTGCACTGGATGAACAATACATGCCCAGATTTGCCGGTGATGAATTACCTAAATCGGTAACCGGACAGATCCTTGCTATTGCTGACAAGGTTGACACGATAATTGGTATTTTCGGGATTGGTCAAACACCTACCGGCGATAAAGATCCATTTGGACTGCGTCGAGCAGCGATTGGGATTTTAAGAATTTTATTAGAAAATAAATTACCGATCACTCTGGATGACTTGCTTAGTACAGCACAGAACAATTATCCTGAAAATATCTTGATTTCTAAACACGAAGGAGAAAAAACACACGTTCCAGTGAATGTTGTTGCGGAAAATTTCATCAAAGAACGGGCAAAGTATTTTCTTCGTGAGCAAGGTTACTCAGGATCTGAGGTGGAGGCTGTAATAGGTCACCCTGACAATAATAAACCCGCTGAATACCTGGAACGGTTGGAGGCCGTAAGAAGCTTTCTGGCTTTACCAGAAGCTGCGGATCTGGCACAAGCTGACAAACGTATTCGCAATATTATTTCCAAATCTGGTGAAAGCAATATACATCAAAATGCTGCGTTGGATAAAATGAAAGAGGACCAGGAAAAAGCATTGTTGATTGCAACGCGATCAATTCGAGAACAGGTAGATTCACTTATTAATTCTGGACAATTTAAAGATGCATTGGTTTTAACAACACAGTTACACGTCCCTGTTAGAGAATTTTTTGAACGTGTCATGGTTAATGCAGATGATGAGGCGTTACGTATAAACAGATTTCGACTTCTACATGAGGTGGGTAATTTAACAAACAAGGTAGCTAATATTTCAAAACTGGCAACCTAATCGCAGCAATGATCAGAGTCCGTTCAATTATTTTTTACATGCTGATGGTATTAGTTACCATCGTGTTCGTGGTACTGGGTATATTTTCCCTGCCCCTGAATTTTCCGCTACGATTTAAAATAATGTCTCAATGGTCCGTGTTTCATTTATGGCTACTCAATTTCCTATGCGGACTAAAGTATGAAGTTATAGGATTGGAAAATATCCCCAAAACACCTGCCATTATTATGTGCAAACACCAATCAGCCTGGGAGACACTGGCCTTACAACTAATATTTCCAGCACAGGCGTGGATACTGAAACGTGAATTACTATGGATACCAATTTATGGATGGGCGCTTGCATGCATGCAACCCATTGCCATTGACCGGGCTGCAGGAATGCGCGCCATAAAACAAATCGTCAAACTTGGCACTGATCGTCTCGATGCAGGATTATGGGTGGTAATTTTCCCCGAAGGTACCCGGTCGGCACCCGGTAAAAAACAAAAATATCAGCCTGGAGGTGGCCTACTAGCTGAAAAAAGCGGCTATCCAATCGTACCCGTTACGCACAATTCTGGATATTTCTGGCCTAAGAACAGCCTCGATAAAAAACCTGGCATGATAACTATGGTGATTGGTCCTACGATAAATCCTGTTGGGAAATCCGCTAAAGAAATCACTAAAGAAGCTGAAGACTGGATAGAAACGACAGCAGCGACATTACCAGCTCCATCTATAAACAGTTAATCTTTATCCAATATCTTTTTCCTCACTAATTTGTGAGGTGTGAGGGGTGAGGTGTAAAAAACAAGATACCCATCACGCTTCACCCCTCGCTTTTGTTTGATTAACTTCTCATGTATATACCGTGCAAGCTGTATTATGAGATAATACTAGGCATGAACAAATTCTGGAGTGACAATCTTGATACATTGACACCTTATGAGGCCGGAGAGCAGCCTCAGGACAAGTCATATATCAAGCTTAATACAAATGAAAACCCCTATCCTCCATCGGATGCAGTATTAAATGCCATAAAACTGACAACTTCGGATCAATTACGACTCTACCCGGATCCAAACGCCATAAAGTTAAAGCAGGCAATAGCAAAATTTTATTCAATTAATACAGATAATGTTTTTGTCGGTAATGGATCTGACGAAGTACTCGGCTTTACATTTCGAGCATTATTTAAAAAAACTGGTGCAATTCAATTTCCTGATATTACGTATTCTTTTTACCCGACCTATTGTCGGCTTTATGATATAAATTTTAAGACATTCCCTCTCACCGATAAATTCGAAATTAACATTGATCTAATACCGGAAGATAATAGTGGAATAATTATCGCAAATCCTAATGCGTCAACGGGTATTTGTTTGGCAGTAGATAAAATTGAAGAAATACTAAGAAAAAATTCGAACAATGTAGTGATGATAGATGAGGCCTATATAGATTTTAGTGGCAATACCTGCATTCCACTAATTAAAAAATACCCAAATCTGGTGGTAGTACAAACCATATCTAAATCACGATCGCTCGCTGGCTTGAGAGTAGGATTAGCCATTGCAGATGCAGGTCTGATTGATGGTATACAGCGGGTAAAAAATTCCTTTAATGCTTACCCATTAGATAGTCTTGCTATAGCAGGGGCTACCGCTGCATTTGAAGATAAAGAAGGTTATATCAACAACAAAGCTAAGATAATTGATACAAGGGAATGGACAATTATGGCACTGGAAAAACTGTCGTTTTATGTAGTGCCTTCCAGCACAAACTTCATTATGGCCCAACATAAAGAAATGTCTGCCAAATCTATATATCTAAAACTTAGGGACGAAGGTATTTTGATCAGGCACTTCGATTTACCGCGTATTGAAAATTTTATTAGAGTTAGCATTGGGACTATGGAAGACATGAAAATATTTATTCAGAAACTTGGTAGGATTCTAGCTTAATCTAACTCTTAAAAAAGGGTTAATTGACAGTATTTGTTAACTTCCAGAAACATTTATTCCGATATTAATAATTTAACTTTTTTTCATATATTCAAGTATTTCATTTGCAGCTCTAACCGAGGAAGGTTGCTCAGTAATATTAAAAGTAGATTTAAATAAATCTACCTGAACTTTGTGGTATTGATCATGCGTTGATACTGCAAGTTTTAACGAACTATCTAACTGTTGCACATCATCAAACACCGGACCAGCATGCCAGTTCAAATAACTTGGGTCATCTTTCCAATCCACATGATTTGTATTGGCAAACAGGCATGGCCTGGGGTTAACCAGAAACTCGTGGAACTGGCTACTCACATCACCCATATATACATCTGCCGCAAGTGTATAACTCATGTCAGTGCAAGCTATGCTGTTTGTATCAATAAGGATATTTTCACAATCATAATACTTTTCTGGAAT
>CAUZRI010000115.1:0-6046 GCA_963582285.1 Gammaproteobacteria bacterium
AGCTTAAGGCACTGACCACATGGGGTTCATATTACTTATTGCGTGAAGACAGGATAGGATCATTGGAACCCGGTAAACTGGCGGATTTCACTATGCTCGATCGCGACATCCTGACAATTCCTGAGGATGATATTCCCAACATTAAGGTCCTAATGACGGTTCTGGGAGGAAAAACACTACATTTATTACCATCCCTTGCCAATGAAATCGGCATGTCTACGGTGGGTCCATCAACCTGGCCAACACGACCGCTGGAGACACGATTTGTCTTTAAAGGACCTCCCGACTCTTGCCCACCGTTTGATGGAGAATAATATCTCCTGATTACGATAATAGTATTACATCGGATTAAATAAAGATCACTGGCGCGAATATTTTTATTCGCGCCCTGACGTGCACACAACCTCTAACAGTTAAGCATTCGAAACTTGTTACCTTCCTTCTGCCGCCATTTCATCCGCCAGTTGTTTCTTATATCGGAGTTCATAAAATTCAATATAGTTTTCACATTCCTTAGGGTCTACAAAGGGACTCACCTGATTTCCCCCTCTTTCAATTTTTGCCAGTTTTTCCTCCATCTTGAAGGAAATAGCCCTGGCTTCGAAATAAATATCGCAGTTCATGGATTTCAAGTATGCGAACGACGCATCAAAATCCCGCTTGATATCAGGATACAGTTCATTGTTCAGCAGCGGACCTCGATCTAATCCAGAGGACGAAACACCACCCATAAGCACCGCGTCATAGGTGTTGCCATTATCATTGACCTTGATGCTCCATGTGGTGGTGCCGGTAGTATGTCCCGGGGTCAGATGTGCGGTTAAGGTTACACCACCAAGGGTAAGTTCTTCCTGGTGTCCTATAAAACCATCCACCTTGACGGGTTCAAAAAAACGGGCCCCTTCTGCATCAAGAATGTTCCGAAAATCACTCTTACCGCCGGTGGCGAGTATGTCCGCGGTTGCCCTTGAGGTAATGATCTTCGCCTCGGGAAGTAATCGTTGTAACGCTGCCAAACCACCGATATGTTCTTCGTGGGGATGTGAGTTGATAATATATTTTATATCACTCAAATGAAAACCGGCCTTAACGATATTTTCCACCATCCAGTTGACTTCAATGGTCGAGGTTGAATCAAACAGGATAAGACCATCTGTGGTCTTTATGAGGAATGAACCCACCTGGGAATGCCCTACCCACCAAATATTATCGATGAGATGAACAGGGTCTCTCCGATGATTATCATTGTCCGGGCGGTTACTGGGATCTATTCGATCCATAGTGAGTTGTGCTGAGGCAATACCGCTAATTAAAAATGAGAGTAGTGATATACCCTGAATTAATTTTATTATTCTTGATTGGAAGTCAGTATCGAAAGAATTATGTGAGCGCATTAACATCTCCTTAGATTTTTACATTAATGGATTAAGCGTTTTTGATCCAAAAATGAAGCGGTAAGCTGTCGCATTAATGTTACAAAGACATCATTTAAAATAATAGTTTTCGATTTAATTTATATTATTCAAATAGAAATATTTTGTATACTAATAAATCTTGAAGTAAATAGAGAACGCGTTATTTATCCTTAAATAACCAACTTTTTTGTGAATTATAGCAGAATATTAACAATACAAAAATTTAGTTAGATATCTAATTATCATAATTCAATCTACTATTATTAAATTATGGTTATTTCCGTTGTTTACAGAGTTTAATTTTTTGGAAATATGCCTTATTTTATTCATAATTATTACGAGACTGTTTGTAATATTTAATTTATAGTATGGTCAGAAATTATTTTTTATTTTAAATTTAGTTATTTATTACATGAGAGGGAGTTATGAAAAAATTTTTTGACTTGGGATTATTTTCTTTAATTGCATGTGCTGTATTAGCAACAAGTACATACACAACGCTCCTTCAGGCACAGGTCCTGGAAGAAATTATCGTGACAGCTCAGCGTCGGGAACAGGTTATTCAGGATGTACCGGTTTCCTTGGAGGTTCTCAGTGGTGATGACCTAACAGCACAGGGCATTGAGTCCTTGAGAGAGTTATCGGTATTTGTACCGGGACTTAATGTTCAGGACAAGGGTGAAGAACAGGGAATAATATTACGCGGTGCCGGTAGTCAATCAAAAAACCTGGCACTGGAACAAGGTGTCCCCACTTTTGTCGATGGTATTCATTTTGGCCGAGCTTCCCAGGTAAAAAATCAGTTTCTTGATTTAGCACAGGTTGAGGTGTTAAAAGGACCCCAACCGGTTTATTTTGGTCAGAACGCCGGCGCAGGCGCATTAAATATTACTACCCGCAAGCCAGGTGCCGAGTGGGAAGGCTTTCTTAATGGTGAATTTGGTAATTTCGGTAGCCGAGAAGTTGAAGCCGCCTTTGGTGGTCCCATCACAGAAACCCTGGGAATACGAGTTGCCGGACGTTATGACATATTGGAAGGTTGGTTGAGAGATTATTATACCGGCAGAAAATTTCCACAAAGGGAGTCACAACTAGCGCGTGTTACCCTGCAATGGACCCCCAACGATCAATTTCAGGCCACCACAAAATTTGAGATCAGCAAGAATGATATCGGCCCACGTCCTACCTTGTTGGTACGTGATGCCTTTACGCTGGACAAAGCACAGGGTGAGAGTGTCCTCATCAGCGGTATTGAAGATATCTCTGGTACGCCAGCCTACAGGGCAGCTCCGGGCACATTCTCCAATGTCGGAAACTTACAGGGGGCTGCTAATCTTAGCGTGAACCTGTTCGGTGACAGGATATTCAGTGGTAACGGTCCATCCAGGCAGAATGGCACACTGGACGTTTCCAGTTGCACAGATCTGTCGGCACCTGGGATCGCATTATTTGAAAAATTTGAAAACTGCGACTGGGAAGACGATGCAGGATCTACTCCCTATCATGGCATTGTCGATCTGGCCTATGAAATGGACAATGGTATTACGATCAATTCCAAGACGGGGTTCAGTCATCATGCCTATTGGAACAAGGCTCTAAATACTGGTGGTCCCTTCGTCACCAACCCCCGCTCCCGGGATGAGGAGCTTGATCAATGGAGTACGGAACTCAGGATATCATCCCCCACAGACGGACAATTCTCCTGGACCGCGGGTTTTTATTGGCAGGATAATGACCACGACATGTGGAATACGCAGATGAATACCGATGGTCGCAGGCAGATCCGCGGCAGCATTACCTCGGTAGATTCCACCTGGACCAGTGCCTTTGCCTCCGTAACCTACAACTTCCTTGATGACAAGGCCTCTCTCGACCTGGGTGGCCGCTATACCCATATTAAGAAATTTGGTAAGGGCAGAAACACCGCGGCCGCATGGATAGTTGAACATCCTACGACAGGCCTCCCCTACACCATGCCTTTAGGCAGATATGCTATACCCTTAGCCTCTGATCTTGCGGGAGGTTATGATGTCGCGGCTATTTCAGGTGATCCCTTCGGCTTCCATGGTGCCAAGATCATCGGGCGCTCCTCCGTGTATCACGCGAATTCAAACTTGCCCGCGTTTTCTAAAGCAGGTAACGCCTTCGGCAACAATTCTGAGACCTACAAGGAAAACAATTTTGATCCCCAGGTAGTGTTGCGATACCGGCCGAGTGACAATGTTTCCCTGTATGCCAAGTGGGTGGAATCGGTAAAATCTGGTGGCTTCGACGGTGGTGTTGTTGAGATTACCCCGGCAGCCGATGCCTGGTCATACGGTCCGGAATTTTACCGCTCCTATGAGATTGGCTCCAAGGGCACCTTTTTTGATGGTCGCTTAAGGCTGGACTTGGCAGCCTACTTAATGGAAATAAAAGGACAACAGGTTTCTAATGTTGATTTCTTCCTGCAACGAAATGTCACTGCAAATGCCGCTGCTGGCGAAACCAAGGGCGTTGAAATCTTCGCTACCTTTGCGGCTTCTGACAGATTGACCTTGACTGCCTCTGCTTCCATTATGGACGCTATAGTCAAGGATTTCCCCAATGGGGTCTGTACAGTAGATGAACGGTTGCTAGGGCTAGGTTCAGTAGATGATAACGGTCGCACGATTTGCGACAGGAGTGGACAACAAGCTAGAAACGCACCGGACTGGCAGGTCACCACATGGGTGAATTACGAATTACCCACCATCATTGAAGGCTACCGCTCGAACTTCAGTGGTGTGTTTACCGCCAGTGCTGCCTACAAGGACAACCGTAGTTTTGCAGATACAGTATCATTTGCTGCATATGAAGATATCAGTTTATCTTTTGAGGTCGGTGATATCGATGAAGATTGGTCAGTATCCTTCTGGGCTCGTAATCTGCTGGAAGTCAGGCCAACCCTGTTTCTGGATCTGGATAAGGCGGGCGACGGAGTTCTCAGTGCCGGTGATGGTGCACAGGTGCCCATCAGCGGCTATGCAACTTACGGTATAAGTTTCGGACTTAATTTTCAGTAAGTAATATGAATTTAAATCCCGGCTTGGTTATACCAGTGCCAGGTCGGGATTTTTTGATTGTAACTTCGCGAATTATGTAGTACTGGATACCTGGATAAAACTGAGTTTATGCTTCAGTTAACTTGGCAAATACTTAGCAGATAGACTAAATTATTTTAGGAATAGTAGAGGCTATAAGTTAACAATAGTCCAATGCAGTACTAAATAATGATTAGTATCAGATTACAGGTGTATTATAGGAATCTCTCAGCAGATAAATATGATTAGTTGAACTGATGGAGAGACTACACATGCTATTGCGGTTAGCAATTATCTCATACATGATTTCGTTCACGACCTACGGAATTGCTCAAGAAAATTCGTCCGATACATATCGTGCAGTGCTGGATCAATATTGTGTCACCTGCCACAACGAGGCACTTAAAACCGCGGGCATCATGCTTGATACTGCAAACATAACAGATGTCAGCGATGACCCCGCACTCTGGGAAAAGGTAATCACCAAACTCTCCCTCAAAGCAATGCCACCGGTTGGCATGCCACGACCTTCAGGGGATATTCTGTATGGAGAATTTTTAACCTATCTCAAGACGTCACTTAATAAGGTTGCAGATGCATCCAGGATTATCGGCTATAAGACAGCGCATCGTTTAAATCGAACCGAATATGCCAATGCTGTACGAGATTTACTGCACCTGGAAATAAATAGCACTGACCTTCTACCGCCAGATAACCTCGGAGAAGGCTTTGATAACAATGCCAATGTATTGGTGTTCTCCCCATTGCTTATGGAAAACTACGTCGCAGCAGCAGGAAAAATTAGTCGACTCGCCATTGGACCTTCCTCTATGGAACCTGCTGGCGAAACTTATACCGTACCCGATACTTTCACACAGCAAGACAGGGCAAGTATCAACCTTCCGATTGCCTCACGTGGCGGCACGGTCTTACAACATCATTTTCCACAGGATGGCGAATACGTCATAAACGTTAAGCTACATAGAAACCTGGAAGGGTATATTCGTGGACTGCGAAATGAACACACCATGGACTTTCGACTGGATCAAAAGAGTCTGGGTATGTTGAAAATAGGCGGGGAGATTCATGGGGCTTCAGGACCTATCTTTACGGATAAGCAAACCGCTGAATATGCAGGACAATTAGAACAGGTTGGTTATGAGTTTACGGCAGATAATAAACTGCAGATAAGATTCAATGCGAAAGCAGGAACGCAGTCTGTCGGAGTTACATTTATTGATGAATCTACCAAGCCTACCGGGCTATTAATGCCTGCGTTCACCCTGGCAGAAATCTCAGCGTACAAGGGGGGCATGCCGGCAGTGGCCAGTGTAACCGTTACCGGACCCTACAATTCCCAGGGTCCAGGACTCACTGCTAGCCAGGACAAGATATTTGTCTGCCGTCCAGAATCACAAAACGAACAACGACCCTGTGCGAAAAAAATTATTGCCGGCCTGGCACGTCAGGCATTTCGACGACCGGTATCCAACAATGAAGTTGAAGAGCTGATGAACCAGTATCGCATGGGACAAGGAGATGGATCATTTGAGAATGGAATAGAATTGG
>CAUZRI010000116.1:0-6042 GCA_963582285.1 Gammaproteobacteria bacterium
AGGGTCTGACGGTAACTGAAGTGAAAGGGTTTGGTCGACAAAAGGGCCACACAGAACTATACAGAGGTGCTGAGTATATCGTAGATTTTTTACCAAAAGTAAAAATTGAAATCGCATTGAACGACGCTATGGTAGAACAAGCTATTGAGGCAATCAGTAAAGCTGCGAACACTAATAAAATTGGTGATGGGAAGGTCTTTGTTACTGATCTTGAACAAATAATACGAATTCGTACCGGTGAAACCGGTGAAGATGCCATTTAGAGTCTTGGGGAAAACAATAATGAAATTATTAAATCCGCTAAAAAGTATTTGTGTTACTACTTTATTTTTTCTACCTCAGCTTGCAATCGCGCAAGATAGCGTAATTGATAGTGCGAATACGGGTTGGATACTCACATCAACTGCTCTGGTATTGTTTATGACCTTGCCCGGATTGGCGTTATTTTATGGCGGCCTGGTCCGGAGTAAAAATGTTTTATCTGTACTCATGCAATGTTTTGCCATCGCCTGCGTGATGTCAATTTTATGGATGGCGGGTGTTTATGGATTGGCATTTGGAGACGGAGGAGGTGCACATAAAATAATTGGCATGGGTAAGGTTTTTATGAGCGGTATCTCATGGGATAGTACGAGTGGCGACCTCCCGGAAACTGTCTTTTTTATGTTTCAAATGACATTTGCCATTATAACGCCAGCCCTGATAATTGGCGCTACTGTAGAAAGGATGAAATTTTCAGCGGTATTGTGTTTTACAACACTCTGGCTGATTGTCGTTTATGCGCCCGTTGCACACTGGGTCTGGGGTGGTGGTTGGCTAAGCGATATGGGTTTTATGGATTTTGCTGGAGGTTCGGTTGTCCATATTAATGCTGGCGTTGCTGCAATAGTCGCTGCAGTAGTGCTTGGTAACAGAAAAGGTTTTCCTGTAACTGCCATGCCTCCGCATAACCTGCCGATGGCTGTCACGGGTGCCTCCATGCTATGGGTTGGATGGTTTGGGTTTAATGCCGGGAGCGCACTGGCAGCAGATGCGAATGCTGGTATGGCAATGACTGTCACCCAGATATCCGCAGCAGCGGGTTCCTTAGCCTGGATGTCATGTGAGTGGATTAAGCATGGTAAACCAAGTGTTCTTGGTATCGTTACTGGTATGGTTGCGGGTCTAGGGACGATAACCCCTGCTTCTGGTTTTGTTGGACCTGTCGGTGGATTGATAATTGGTCTTACTGCTGGTGTTGTCTGCTATTTCGCAACTCAATTCATCAAACGTGGGTTAAAAATCGATGATTCACTTGATGTATTTCCTGTGCATGGTGTTGGTGGAATATTGGGCACGCTATTGACTGCAGTCTTTGCCGCAGAATCTATGGGTGGTGTAGGAATGGATGCCACCATAGGATCACAATTTGTAACACAAGCAATAGGCGTTGTTGCGACGGTTTTATGGTGTGGAATAGGGAGCTTTATTCTGCTTAAGATTGTCGATGCAACCATTGGGTTAAGGGTGTCTGAGGAAGAAGAAACCGAGGGACTAGACCTTGTTTTACATGACGAACGAGGATACAATTTATAGCGTAAATTACCTGTAATTTAAAAAAACGGGTGTCAAGCACCCGTTTTTTTTTGGGTAATATATATCCATCAAATAATGTTAAGATAGTCTCCTTCATCACGAGGTTAAAAAATAAAAGCTAAGTGTCGGATACGTTTTTCTTGATTTATTGGTATCAGAAATGAATTCAATCGATACTGAACAAATCCAATTTAAGCTTGACCCCTCAGTAGATAATTATGCTGTAATGGGCAATCCCATCGTTCACAGCAAATCACCAGAAATCCATTTAGCCTTCGCTCACCAGACAGGACATATATTGAATTATCAATCAATATATGTACCAGTGGGGAAATTTGATTTTGCAATACGACTATTTCAGCAACGCGGTGGCAAAGGCCTGAATATTACTCTCCCATTCAAACATGATGCGCACAATCTTTCCGTAAATATGACACATAGGGCAAAGACTGCAGCAGCTGTTAATACAATTAAATTCAATGAGGGTGGCGTTATCGAGGGTGATAATACCGATGGAGTTGGCCTGGTTCGAGATTTACATCGGAATTCTATTCAGCTTGCGGATATGCGTATATTAATTTTAGGCGCAGGCGGTGCTGTGAGTGGAATATTGAGTCCCTTATTGGAACAACAGCCTGAAAGTATCACTATTGCAAACAGGACACGGGCTAAGGCAGAAGCCCTTGTATCTCTGCATCATTCCGCCAAAAACCTTAACGTCAGTGGATTAGCCGAGTTGGAGGAACTCGGGAGTTTTGATATGGTTATCAATGCTATTTCGTCTGGACTCAATGGCGAATTACCTGTACTACCAGAATCCATTATCGATGAGAATTGTATTTGTTATGACATGGTATATGGTAATGCTGAAACTGTTTTTGTTAGTTGGAGTAAATCCCGGGGCGCAAAGATGGCGTTAGATGGTCTGGGGATGCTGGTAGAACAGGCTGCAGAATCATTTTATATTTGGCGAGGAGTCAGGCCGGAGACCGCATCTGTTATTAATATGTTACGGGACTCGGGACTTGGGGCTCGGGACTCGTAATTTTAAAATCTGTCAATTCACAAACACTTCGTATCTATAATCCGTTAATTTTATCCATAAGGTCTGGTAGCCAGGTTACCATGTCAGGAAAAATTATTAATAGTACTATTGTAATTATTTGAATTACCACAAACGGAATAATACCTGAGTATAAGTGATTTATTTTAATCTCCGGCGGTGCAACAGCCTTTAGATAAAATAATGAAAATCCGAATGGTGGTGTGAGAAATGATGTTTGTAAATTCATGGCGATGAGTATTGCTAGCCATAATAAATCTATTCCCAAAGCGCTGGCAATTGGGGTCAATATTGGTACCACAATAAAACATATTTCCAAAAAATCCAGAAAGAATCCCAGAATAAATATTAATAACATACTGATCAGTAAGAATCCCCACTCGCCTCCGGGCAGGTTAGTCATAATATCAAAAACTAATATATTGCCACCCATACCGTTAAAAACCAGACTAAATGCCCTGGCACAAATTAATATCAGAAATACCATGCTGGTTAATCTTGTTGTTAGCTGCATTGCTGCAATCAGATTTTCCAGATTTAGTTTTTTATGGGTTAGAGCTAGTATGATTGCGCCCAAGGCACCTATAGCTGCAGATTCAGTAGGTGATGCTATGCCAAAAAATATTGAACCTAGCACACACATCACTAATACAAGTGGTGGGAGCAGGGTGAGTATTAGCTTGATAAAAGACTTGTCGTCTTTCTGTTCTTGAATCGCTGGTGCAACCTCTGGTCTAATCCATGCGAGTATGCCTATATAGAATATAAAGAATAATACCAGTATCAGTCCAGGGACCACCGCACCCATAAACAGACGCCCTACCGGAACGCCCATTACATCACCTATCAGAATCAATACTATACTTGGTGGAATAATTTGACCGAGTGTTCCTGCAGCTGCAATTGTCCCTGTTGATAATTGCGGTGAGTAATTGTGTTTTAACATTGTAGGTAATGCAATAATTCCCATGGTAACAACAGTTGCACCAACTACACCTGTAGTTGCGCCTAATAATGCACCAACAATAACAACGGAAATAGCAAGTCCACCTCGTAATCTACCGCAAAGTAAGCCCATAGCATGGAGTAACTCTTTAGCTAAACCTGATTTGTCCAGAATGATACCCATAAATATAAATAATGGGACTGCGAGAAGAGTAAAATTAGTCATTACTCCCCAAATTTGTAAAGGCAACAGATTAAAAAAATCTATTCCAAGAAATATACTACCGAATAGTAGCGCCACAGCTCCCAATGTAAATGCAACCGGAAATCCCGCAAACAGCAGGACTAACATAGAGACAAACATAAGAACTACCCAGATTGTCACGATTTATTATCCATTATGTAAGACAGGCTTTTTATTAAATAAGAAATACCCTGTAATAAAAGGAGGGTAAATGAAAGAGGAATAGCTGATTTAATAATCCACCTATAAGAGAGACCTCCAGGATCGGGTGATCCTTCGTTATGAATAAAAGAGAGATGAATAAATTGCCATGAACTGACTATAACTAATATGCAAAATGGAATTAGAAAAAACAAACAACCAAGAAAATTGACCCACGCACGTCTATTGTCATTCATAAACTTGCTTTGGTACAAAAGATCTAATCTCACATGATCGTCGTGTTTTAACGTATAGGCAGAGCCAAGTAAAAAAATTAATGAAAATACATGCCATTCAAGCTCTTGAATTGCGATGGAACCACTTTGAAATATGTATCTCATTGTTACGTCATAACTAACAATAATTACGAGAAACAATACTAGCCATGATGCGATTTTACCAGTTTGCTCGGTTATGCAATCCAGAATAGATGAAGTCCTGTTAAGGACATTAAAAATTGTATGTTTCATTTTTTAATTTATTAGATCCGATTTAAATTTTTAGCCAGTAATACATCATCTGAATAAATTATCTATTTGGTAGCATGCTTATAAAAGTTATCGGGTGCTTAATTATACTCGCCAGTGTTATGTTATATAGATATAAATTGTTTATTGATTCCCTGCCATTTTGTTTGCAAGAGTTATATATGATGCCACTGAAATAGTTTCAGGACGACAGAAGGGATCAATCGCAACCGATAATAACAGTTCTTCATTAATTATACCTTTTAAGGCGTTTCGAATGGTTTTTCTCCTTTTGGAAAATGCCGTGCGAACTATTAATTTAAAAATATCTGGTATTAGTATTTGTGGGTATTTATTTATTTCAGGAGAAAGTTTCAGAACCGTAGACTCAACCTTGGGTTGAGGCGTAAATGAACCTGGACTTACATCAAATAATTTTTGAGTTTCACAAACGGATTGAACCATTACCGATAATCTACCATATGTCTTGCTGCCAGCATCAGCACAGATACGATCTGCCACTTCTTTTTGTAACATAAATATCATTTGTCGAATGCAGCTACTATTATTCAGGAGATGAAATAAAATAGGAGTTGAAATATTGTAAGGAAGATTTCCAAGTATACTAAGCTGTCCAGGAAACCTGGTGCAAAAATCTAATTTCATTGCATCTTCCCGATGTATAATTAATTTGTTATCGGGTATATTTTTCGATTCAAGTATTTCTGATAGATCTTTGTCGATCTCTATTACATGAAGAATTTTTATTCGTTCAAGGAGAGGAAAGGTTAGTGCACCACGGCCTGGACCAATCTCAATCCAGGTTGAGTCCAGGCTAGGTTCAACATGATCAATAATTCTATTAATAACATCATTATCATGTAAAAAGTGCTGTCCAAATCGTTTTCTTGCTCTGACTTTCATTTAAATAACATGTTTTTCTCATAGTGACTTATCATTACGGGTTGATAGCGATATCGCACAGTTAATTGCAGCGATCAAACTATTATCGTTTGCCATACCTTTACCTGCTAATTCCATTGCTGTTCCATGGTCTACAGATGTTCTGACTATTGGCAAACCTAGGGTTAGGTTAACAATCTCACCAAATCCTTGTGCCTTCAATACAGGTAATCCCTGATCGTGATACATACAAATAACAGCATCTTTTTGCTTTAGTGATTCGGGTGTAAATGCTGTGTCTGCAGCCACTGGTCCGACCAAGTCCAGCCCTTTTTGTTGTAATTTACTGATCACTGGTTGTAGAAAGTCAATCTCTTCATTACCTAAATATCCCTGTTCGCCGGCATGTGGATTTAAGCCGCAAATAAGTATACGGGGAGAAGAGATTCGAAATTTAGTATTTAAATCGCGATGGACAATTAAAATAACTTGTTCTACCAGATCTCTAGATATTCTATTTGATACTTCTGATAATGGAATATGTGTTGTGACAAGAGCAATTCGCAGTGATTGATTCATCAGCATCATTACGGGTAAAACATGATTACATTTTTCTGCGATGTATTCTGTATGACCCATAAATT
>CAUZRI010000117.1:0-6000 GCA_963582285.1 Gammaproteobacteria bacterium
AATTCTGAAGTGGGGAATGTTTCCAATCGTTCATCCTGATTATCTAAATCTCCATAGCGCAATAAAACCGCATAGGTTTTGTATTTTGTAATCTGATATTCCCGATCACCTGGTTGACCGACATATCGACTACCGTTTTCAAATAAAACATATCTACTTCCTAATTTTGGTCTAACCAGATATCTGGCAGAAGCGGAATTCAAAACACTAAGTTCATCTTTGTCCTTTAGATGTAAAAATATATTGTTCATTGATTCCTTTTCCTTATCCATACCTTCTACATACACCACCATATCGCCCTTACTAAATTCCCTGAATTTTCCTGCGCTAATGCCAGTTATATCTGATTCCAATGCAGCCTTGTTTCTTATCTCGCGAACCTGTCCTTCAGCCCAGGGGGAAACATAAAAACTGGTGAAAAATACGACTATCGAAAATATGCTGCAAAATTTCAATATAGAAAAAAGCTTAAATCGCTCCTTAACACCTGCTCCAGAAATAATAATTAGTTCGTGATCCATAGATAATCTGGATAAAGCAATTATGACACCCAAAAATAGTGCAATTGGCAGCAGCTGCGGAAGCATTGTCAACATCTTCATCAGCAGTATGCGTAGTATTAATTCATTAGGTAGATTCCCGGCAGCGGCATCAGCAAGATAATCCACAAACTTATCACTGGTGAGGATTAACACCAGAAAAGCCATTATCCATCCCAGCTTGGACAGTATTTCCTTGTGAATATATCGTTCAAGAATCGTCATATATCTGCTTTTATATTATTTAGTTTATACAATTAGCTAAATACACATGATAAACTGGCCTTTGTAAAAACTGGGGCCTGCCAGTTCAGATCCTGATAACAATAAAGCAATCAACACATTAATCCAACTAAGGGATACTAAAGAAGATCATGGAATTCATTATTAAAAGTGGCAGCCCGGAAAAACAACGCACAGCTTGTCTGATTGTAGGCATATCTGAGCCTCGGCGATTGACAGCAGCTGCCAAAGCCATCGACGTGGTAAGCAAAAAACATCTCTCAAATCTCATACGAAGAGGAGATATGGACGGAAAACCAGGACAAGCTCTAGTCCTGTATAACGTCCCAGGTCTGCTTGCTGACCGTGTATTACTCGTCGGTTGTGGGCGCGAAAGAGATCTGGATGATCAAAGTTACAGGAAGATTATTGAATGCTGTATCAAGCAACTAAATCAAACTGGCGCTGCTGAGGCAGTTAGTTACTTGCCTGAACTTAATGTAAAGGGTAGAGATATACATTGGAAAATTCGGCAAGCAGTTGAGATTACTAATGCATCTATTTATCAATTCAATGAATTCAAAAGTAAGAAGAAATCGGAAAAGAAATTATTACGAAAACTGGTACTAACGGTTCCATCTCGACGTGAATTACCAACGGGAGATAAAGCTATCAAGGAAGGAATGGGAATTTCCAAAGGTGTACGTCTTACCCGTGACCTTGCCAATAGACCATCAAATGTGTGTACGCCGACGCACCTGGCTACCCAGGCAAAACAGCTTGCAAAAACCTATAAAAATCTCAAGGTCAATGTCCTCGAAGCGGCAGATATGGAAAAATTAGGTATGAACTCATTATTATCCGTCTCCGCAGGATCAGCCAGACCACCAAAGCTTATTACTCTGGAATACAATAATGGCAAGGCTGACAAAAAGCCCATAGTACTTGTAGGCAAAGGTGTAACCTTTGATACAGGTGGTATATCTATAAAGCCATCACCGGCAATGGATGAAATGAAATACGACATGTGTGGTGCTGCATCAGTACTTGGTGTTATGTGTGCAACTGCTGAAATGGAATTAGGCGTGAACCTGGTAGGTGTAATACCTGCTGTAGAAAATATGCCCAGTAGTACCGCAACCAATCCAGGTGATATTTTTACCAGTATGTCCGGACAAACTATCGAAGTATTGAATACTGATGCAGAAGGCCGATTAATTCTGTGTGATGCATTAACCTATAGCGAGCGATATAACCCGGAAGTAGTTATTGATATTGCTACCCTGACAGGTGCTGTACTGGTCGCACTCGGCAAGGTTGCTACCGGATTACTAAGCAATCATAGTCCACTTGCGAATGATCTTTTATCAGCTGGCGAAACAAGCAATGACCGCGCATGGCAATTACCATTGTGGGATGAATACCAATCATTACTAGATAGCCCATTCGCAGACATTGCCAATATTGGCGGTCGTGATGCGGGTACTATTACGGCTGCTTGTTTCCTGTCACGTTTTACAAAGAAATATAGATGGGCCCATCTTGATATTGCGGGAACTGCATGGATCAGTGGGGCTAAAAAAGGCGCAACGGGTAGACCAGTTAGACTATTAACACAATACATACTGGATAAATGTTCAAAAAAATAACTAACTCGTATCGGTAAAGTTTGACAGATAATGGCCAGAGCTGATTTCTATATACTGAATGGGAAAACAACGGCATCGAGATTCTCATGTTTCATCGCTAACAAGGCCTGGACCCAGGGTAATTCAATATATATATTCACAAGAGATCCCGATGAAGCCAGAAAGATTGATGACCTGTTGTGGACTTTTCAAGATATAAGTTTCTTGCCCCATGCCTTGATAGATAACTATGAGGACAATGTTCCGGTTATTATTGGTTGGTCCAGCACCACCCCTCCGCAGGCTGATGTTTTGATTAACCTCACTGACTCCATTCCCGAAGGGATAGATGGCTTTAAACGAGTGATAGAGATCGTTGCTGAAGATAAGATTCAACGTGAACAGGGTCGAGAACGATACAAAGCTTATCGAAAATTGGGATTCGAAATATTCAATCACGAAATTACTGCAGAAATGTAAATGACTGACAATATTGAAAATCAAAATTCAGAATTAACAGATAAAATTAGTGAGCTGGAGTCTCTAGTTAAAAACAATTCTGGGCAAGATAGAGTTAGTGTTATTGGTGATCAGATAATTCCAATTCTAACTGAATTAGTAACACCGCCAGATTTTGATAAATCTATCGATGATGAAATTCAGCCAGATGATGACCAAAAATATGATGTATTAGCCGAAAAGGTTGAACAAAAACTTTCATCTGAACTGGATGATATTGTTAATCTGCTAGAGGGAAACCTCAAAGACAGTATCATGCATGAATTACATGATCAGATTAAAAAAGATCCAAATAAAAAATCTGACGAATAATATTAAACAGTTATTTGTACTAAAGTTTCTTGCTGTTAATCCTCTTCATATTCGGCATAATCCCACTAAGTAATAATTTTTGAGATGTTGGTATTATTCGACTTATGGAAAAAATCTATAACCCAAGCGACATAGAAACATCCTGGTATGCAAATTGGGAGAAGCAGGGCTACTTTACCCCTGGAGAAACTGGTGCTGCGTATTGCATTATGTTACCGCCCCCAAATGTTACAGGTAGTTTGCATATGGGGCATGCATTTCAGCAAACCCTGATGGACATATTGACCCGCTATCACAGGATGCTAGGAGATAAAACCTTATGGCAGTGTGGTACTGATCACGCCGGAATTGCGACTCAAATGGTGGTAGAAAGACAATTGGAAATGAAAGGTCAGAACAGACGTGAACTTGGCCGTGAAAAATTTACAGCAGCAGTGTGGAAATGGAAGGATGAATCTGGTGATTTTATTACCAGACAATCTCGTCGACTCGGTACCTCTATGGACTGGTCAAGAGAGCGATTTACTATGGATGAGGGACTATCAGCAGCTGTAAAAGAGGTTTTTATTCAATTATATAATGAGGGATTGATTTATAGGGGTAAACGCCTTGTTAATTGGGATCCAGTATTACATACCGCTATATCTGATCTTGAGGTCATCTCCGAAGAAGAAAATGGTTATATGTGGCATATTCGTTATCCACGTACCGATGGCAAGGGATGTGTGGTTGTAGCGACTACACGTCCAGAAACCATGTTGGGTGATGCAGCCGTTGCCGTTCATCCCGAAGACGAACGTTACCTGGATCTAATAGGCAAGGATCTGGTGCTTCCACTAACCGGTCGACTTATACCTGTCATTGCCGATGATTATGTAGATCCGGAATTTGGTACTGGTTGTGTCAAGATTACCCCCGCCCATGATTTCGATGACTATGCCGTGGGTGAACGTCATGCCTTGACCCTCATCAATATTTTTACCAATGATGCAAAAATCATTAGTGACGACACGCATGGTGAAAAGGAAGATCACACTAACAATGCTGATACACGTACTGTTCTGGAAGATGCGAATGAAATAGGTATCGCGCAACAATACCAGGGCCTGGATCGTTTCGAAGCAAGAAAACTAATTATTAAAGACCTGGAATCTGCAAATCTGATTGAAAAAATAGAACCTCATAAACTTATGGTACCCCGAGGTGACAGGTCAAATGCCGTCATTGAGCCTTATCTGACAGATCAATGGTATGTGAAGATACAACCACTGGCTGATCCCGCCATTAAGGCTGTGGAAGATGGAGATATTAAATTCGTTCCCGAAAACTGGAGCAAGACCTATTTTGAATGGATGCGCAATATCGACGATTGGTGTATCAGCAGACAGCTTTGGTGGGGACACCAGATCCCGGCATGGTATGACCCTGATGGAAATGTATATGTTGGTTATAGTGAATCTGATGTCCGTGATAAGAACAAAATTGATTCGTCGGTAATTTTAAAACAGGATGAGGACGTACTGGATACCTGGTTTTCATCTGCGTTGTGGCCATTTTCTACCCTGGACTGGCCGAATACGTCCAAAGAACTAAAGACCTTTTATCCCAGCAGTGTTCTGGTCACCGGATTTGATATTATATTTTTTTGGGTTGCGCGCATGATCATGATGGGAATCAAGTTCATGGGTGATGTACCCTTCCGCGAAGTATATATACATGGACTGGTACGTGATGGAGATGGACAAAAAATGTCCAAGTCTAAGGGGAATGTTCTCGATCCAATCGATTTGATTGATGGTATTGATCTGGATACGTTGGTAAAGAAGCGAATCACCGGATTAATGCGGCCTAAAGATGCAGATAAAATTTCGAAGCAGACACGTAAACATTTTCCTGATGGCATCGAGTCCTATGGCACAGATGCATTACGATTCACCTTCGCCTCGCTGGCAACTCAGGGGCGTGGTATCAATTTTGACGTAGGTCGAATACAAGGCTATCGCAATTTTTGCAATAAATTATGGAACGCAAGCCGTTATGTATTAATGAACCTTGAAGCAAGCAGTATTGATATTCAAAAAAATACTGATCCAGAATTGGATCTGGCAGAGCGTTGGATTATTTCACGATTTTCACAGGCAGTTGAACAGGCTAATGAAGGAATACTTACCTATCGTTTTGACCTCGCAGCACAAGCTATTTACGAATTTACCTGGGATGAATACTGTGACTGGTATCTGGAATTATCAAAAGTAACCTTGAACAATGACACGGCTTCCGAAACTAAAAAACGAGGGACTCTATTTACCCTGGTCAATATTCTGGAAAATCTTTTGCGCTTGATGCATCCGTTTATACCTTATATTACAGAAGAGATTTGGCAACGTGTAAAACCGATCCTGGGAAAAGATTCTGCAAGTATTATGCTTGAGACCTACCCTCTCGCAATAAATTTTGAGACCGATTCCCAGTCTATGAAAGAAATGGCCTGGGTAAAGCTATTTATCCTCGGAGTTAGACGTATCCGTTCTGAACGAGACATTGCACCTGGCAAACCCCTGGCAGTTCATATAAAAGGTGGTACCTCTGAAGAACAAGGTTGGTTAAATGCTAATCAACACTACATTACAGCATTAGGCAAAATAACAGCAATTACAGAGGTTGATAAACCTGATGAGGATGCGATCATGGCATTGGCTGGTGACATGACAATATTGGTCCCGCTAGCCGATTTAATTGATCCTAAGACTGAATCCACACGGCTAGAGAAAGATTTAGAG
>CAUZRI010000118.1:0-5974 GCA_963582285.1 Gammaproteobacteria bacterium
AAACACCTGGGAGTCAGAATTTTCCTAATTTAATAGCCAACTTAATTCTTTATTAATAACGGAGTTTTTAAATCTCCATTAATTCACTTTCCTTGGTACCTAGTAATTTATCTATTGTTTTAATATTAGTATCTGTAAGTTTTTGGACACGCTCTTCTGCACGTCTTTCATCATCTTCTGAAATTTCTTTTTTCTTTACTAAATCCTTAAAATGGTTGTTTGCATCTCGTCTGATATTTCGTATAGATACTTTTCCTTTTTCTACTTCACTGCGAACAACTTTAATTAATTCTTTGCGTCTTTCTTCAGTTAAGGATGGTAAAGGTACTTTAAGAGATTCACCCACAGATTGTGGGTTTAAACCAAGATCAGATGCCATAATTGCTTTTTCTACAGCTGGTATAGCACTTTTGTCCCAAACCGATACATTTAATGTACGTGCATCAATTACTGAAATTGAAGCAACCTGGTTTAACGGGACATCGCCACCATAATAAGGAACAATAATATGTTCCAACAATGAAGGATGGGCGCGCCCAGAACGAATTTTGGACAACTCATTTTTCATGGTCTCCAGGCTCTTATTCATTCGTTGTTCCGCATCACGAATAATATCTTCAGTCATCCTAATCCTCCAGATCTGCTAAATCAATTAACATTAAATGTTAAAAAACTATAAGAATTATATCTAAATTAGACATATCCCTTGTTACATTTCCGGTATTATTATTACTGTAATAAAAAAATTTATTATTTCACGATACCAGAGTACCTTCATCAAAACCTTTTGCAGCGCGCATAAGTGCGCCTGATTTCATCATGTCCAATACCCGTAAAGGCATATTGTTATCACGACAAAGTACCACAGCTGTAGTGTCCATTACTTCAAGTTTCCTTTGAATGACATCGTCATACCCTAAAGTTTGATATCTTTCTGCATTTTGATTTTTTACTGGATCTGCAGAATAAACTCCATCAACTTTAGTTGCCTTAATTAAAAGGTCTGCATTAATTTCGACTGCGCGTAGACTAGCTGCTGAGTCAGTGGTAAAAAATGGATTGCCTGTTCCTGCAGCAAATATAACGACCCGCTTTTTCTCTAGATGTCTGATTGCTCGACGTCGAATAAAATCTTCACACACCTGGTTAATTTTAATTGCAGACATTACTCTGGCATACAACCCAATCCGCTCCAGAGCATCTTGCATTGCAAGAGAATTTATAATTGTCGCAATCATTCCCATTTGATCTGCGGTAACTCGATCTATACCTGATGCGGCAAGTCCTGATCCGCGAAAATAATTACCAGCCCCAACAACTATCGCTACTTCAACGCCCACTGATTTTAAATCTTGAATTTCGCCTGCAATTCTGTTCAAAACCAGCGGGTCAATTCCATGATTCACATTGCCCATTAGGGCTTCGCCGCTGAGCTTGAGTAAAATTCTTTTATATTTTATTTCTGACGATAACTCTGACAATTAATTTACCCTGTTAGTAAGTTATTATGAACCTTTTGCTTGCGCCATTACGTCTTCAACAAAATTGTCTTCTTTCTTCTCAATACCTTCTCCTACTTCATACCGAGTAAAGAATTTTACACTGGCATTTTTTGATTCAAGTAATTTCTCAATGGTTATATCAGGATCTTTAACAAAAGGTTGCCCAAGCAATGTAATTTCTTTAAGAAATTTATTAATTCTGCCTGTTACCATTTTTTCGATAATTTCATCAGGTTTTCCACTCTCTTTGGCCTGTGCCTTAAATACAGCTCTTTCCTGTTCCAAAATTGATTCTGAGACTTCATTTTTAGAAATACAGACCGGTTTACTTGCTGCGATATGCATGGCTATATCTCTTGCAAGATTGTCATCGCCTCCGCTAAGTCCTACGACAACACCAATTCTAACGCCATGAAGATAACTACCGATATTTTCAGTGTGTTCAATGAGGCTAAATCTTCTGAGTGAAATGTTTTCGCCAATTTTTGCAACAAGTTCAGACCTAGCCTGTTCAACGGATAGATCAGTCGTTTCATGTAACGTCAGATTGAGCAGGTCATTCACATTACCAGGCTTGTTTGCAAGTACTGTATCTGCAATGGCATTTGCAAATCGACCAAAATTTTCGTCCTTAGCAACGAAATCAGTTTCACAGTTTATTTCAAGAATAACAGAGTGTTTATTATCTTCAGCCTGACGAATTATAATAACGCCCTCAGCAGCAACACGCCCTGCCTTCTTGGCTGCTTTTGCTACTCCGGTCTTACGCATATTTTCAATTGCGATTTCAATATTTCCATCAGTTTCAAGAAGCGCCTTTTTACAATCCATCATTCCGGCACCCGTCCGTTCTCTCAACTCCTTAACTAATGCTGCTGCAATTCCCATTTTCAATCCCATCTAACTGGCTAAATTATTATCAGATAATTTATGCTGTTTTCTTTTTAGTTGTTTTTTTTGTGACAGTTTTCTTTGCGACAGTTTTCTTTTTGGTCACTTTTTTGGCAACCGTCTTTTTCTTTGTTGCTTTTTTCTTTACTACGGGCTCAGCTGCCTCCTTTGTTACAGGCTCAGCTGCCTCTTCTGTTACAGGCTCAGGTGCTGCCTCATTTACAGGCTCTGGTGTCGCCTCAGCAACAGGCTTTGGTGCCGCCTCAACGACTGGCTCTGTTGCCACTACTTTCTTTTTAACTATCTTCTTTTTTGACTGTATTTTTGATTTTTTGGGCTCATTGCCAACCACTGGTGCACCGGCTTCATCAAGTTCAATAAAATCATTCTCATCACCACTATCACCCAAATGTGCAACGGATTCTTTGGCTTCTAAGACTGCATCTGCAATAGATTTACAATACAACCGAATTGATCGAATCGCATCATCATTTCCCGGGATCACATAATCAATTCCTTTTGGATCATTATTGCTGTCAACAACGCCTATAACTGGAATACCCAGTTTTACAGCTTCACTTATTGCTATATCTTCATATCCAACATCGATTACAAACATGACATCAGGAATTCCTGGCATATCTTTTATTCCAGACAAATTGGCGTGTAATTTATCCTGTTCACGCTTCAATAACAGAGCTTCTTTTTTACTAATTTTCTCCATGCTACCGTCAGAGACCATGGATTCAAGTACCTTAAGACGATTAATGGATTGCTTGACGGTTCTGAAATTAGTTAATAAACCACCCAGCCAACGTCGATTTATATATGGCATTTCACAACGCGTAGCCTCTTCCATAATAATTTTTTGTGCAGTACGCTTGGTGCCGACAAATAATATTTTGCCTTTTTTAGAAGCTATCTTACTGGCAAAATTTATGGCATCGTTGATAAGTGGTAACGTTTGTTCGAGATTAATGATATGGATTCTGTTACGTTGACCGTACAGATAGGTTCCCATTTTGGGGTTCCAGAAGCGAGTTTGGTGGCCAAAATGGACGCCAGCTTCCAGCATTTCACGCATAGTGACAGTTGACATGACTATTTCTCCTTCAGGGTTAAGCCTCCGCACATTTCGTATAATGACCTGAATCGATTGCTTCCGACTTAGGCACCCCATATACGAGTTAGTCTGTGCGTGTGATGTTTAAGATTGCCTTATTAGCCGGCGCTTTATACCATAGACTGAGGCTATCAACAAATCTTTCTTTAGAAAACAACGGATTATAATTGGAAAATTTATGGCTGTTTCGATAAAAACCATCGATGAAATTGAAAAAATGCGCATTTCAGGTCGACTGGCATCAGAGGTCCTGCAAATGATAGAAGAGCACGTTAAACCCGGAATAAGTACAGATCAGTTGGACAGGATTTGTCATGACTACATAGTCAATGTACAAAATGCAATCCCTGCTCCACTAAATTACAAAGGTTTTCCCAAATCAATCTGTACTTCAGTTAACCATGTCGTATGCCATGGTATTCCGGGAGATAAAAAACTGAAAGATGGAGATATTATAAATATTGATGTGACTGTAATTAAAGATGAATTTCATGGTGATACCAGCAAAATGTTTTTCGTTGGCGAACCCTCAATTCTTGCAAAACGATTAGTTGATATTACCTATGAATGCATGAGTATGGGAATTAAGTTAGTTAAACCTGGGATGCGCCTTGGTACTATCGGCCATACAATACAAAAGCACGCAGAAAATGCTAACTATGCTGTAGTCAGGGAATATTGTGGTCATGGTATAGGAAGGCAATTTCATGAAGATCCCCAGGTACTCCACTACGGTGATTCGGATACCGGTATAGAACTCGTGTCAGGCATGATCTTTACTATTGAGCCAATGATCAATGCAGGTAACCGTCAGGTTAAACTATTACAGGATGACTGGACAGTCATAACAAAAGACCGTTCATTATCAGCACAATGGGAACACACAATTCTGGTAACTGAAAATGGTTATGAAGTGTTAACTAAACGAACTGAGGAAGGTTTTAACTAATGTCCGCTGAAAATTACGGACAAAGTATTTTGATTAACGCTGAACAACTCAAGCTAGCCACAGAATCTGATTCGACTGCATTAAAATTATTCAAAAAGATAATTAAAGATGGTACGAATGATATTAATGGGAAATTTGACCCAAACGAATCGGTTTGCGCACTCTTAAAAGAAAGATCAGACTTTATTGATCAAGTTCTTTCCGCTGCATGGAAAATCAAAATCGAGACGGAGCTACTATCCTTGATTGCAGTAGGTGGATATGGTCGCTGCGAACTTCATCCGAAATCAGATATTGATCTTATGATCATTCAACCCTGGCGAATTAAACCTGAAATTAAAACGCAAATCGAAGATTTTCTGAGATTTTTATGGGACATCGGTCTGGAAGTTGGACATAGCGTCCGCACTGTGAAGGACTGCGTTAGGGAAGCAAAAGCTGATATCACAGTAGCAACCAACATTATGGAATCCCGGTTATTAATCGGACGTGAAGATTTATATCTGGCGATGAAGAAAGCCACTGGTCCAAATAAAATATGGCCTACACGAAAATTTTTTGAATCCAAGTGGAACGAGCAAATAAATAGACACCTACGATTTAATGATACAGATCATAATCTTGAACCCAATATTAAAGAAGGCCCTGGGGGGTTAAGAGACATTCAAATGATTGGGTGGGTCGCAAAAAGACATTTTAATGTTCAACAACTGCAAGATCTAATAGAACATAAGTTCCTAACGCAAGAAGAATATTCACTACTCGATAAAAGCAATGAATTTCTCTGTCGTGTACGTTTTGCATTGCATCTAATTACTGATAGACGTGAAGACAGACTGCTATTTGATTATCAACGTATAGTTGCAGAAAAATTCGGATACAAATCGAAAGACAATTCTGCCATAGAAAGTTTCATGAAACTTTTTTACTCTACCATATCTGAATTAAGTCGCTTGAATGAAATGCTATTACAACATTTCCAGGAAGTTATTATTTATGCCAAAAGGAAAGAAAAAATTATTCCTATTAATAAAAGATTTCAAATCAGAAATGACTTTCTAGAGGCACGCCACAAAAATACTTTCAAAAACTATTCTTTTGCATTACTAGAATTATTCTTGCTGAAACAGCAAAATCCAAAAATTCTTGGCGTCCGTGCCAGCACCATACGCATGGTCAGAGAATCACTGTATTTGATTGATGATGATTTCAGAAACGATATACGAAATAGAAGCCTATTTATGGAAATTATTAGGCAACCTCGGCTTGTTGGTCATGAGCTTCGTCGTATGCATCGATATGGCGTATTAGGTGCGTATATGCCTGAATTTTCTGCGATAGAAGGATTAATGCAATTTGATCTGTTTCATGTTTATACAGTTGATGAACATATTCTGTCCGTGATTCAAAAAATGCGCCATTTCACAATGGACGAATATGCTACAACCTACCCCCTGGCACATTTACTTATGCAGACTATACCTAAACAAGAGATACTTTATCTGGCAG
>CAUZRI010000119.1:0-5946 GCA_963582285.1 Gammaproteobacteria bacterium
TTGCTTTTAATTATAGCGAGAATCTCAAACTCCGGCATTGAAATCATTTTATTCAATACGGTCGCACTGCCTAGGTGACCCGAAGAATAAAATACAATTGTTTTTAATTTATTATTGATATGATTTTATCCTTAGAAACAGTATTTTATGCTTGTATCTATGGCGATTTCAAGAATGTTATTTATCATCAACAATCATCATATTGTTCTAAGCCGAATACAATAAACATGTATACTTACCTCACATTTGTTTTGGCTAAAGAAATGTCATACCTGAATCTGATTACTATAGTCATCTTCGCCCTGCTTCAAGGTTGTGGTGGGATGGACATTAAGGATGTGAATGAACCGTCAATAACTCCTCAGTTTTCGTTACACGAATGGCCATATGATGAATACTGGACAGGGGTTGAATTTAACAAAAGTAAGATTGGCTATAGTCATCTACGCATAGGGGTAGATGATAAACGTCCAGGCACTTATTTAATTAATTCAGAAACATCACTGCATTTTCATTTTCTCACCACAGATAAAAAAGTTACACTGAAATCACGAGATTGGGTCAATCCAGATCTCACCATCAATGGATTTGTCTATGACTATAATCTTGATGGTAATCAGATGAAGCTTTATGGAGTTGTGCGAAATAATGTCCTGACTGTGACAATTGATTCATCCGCCGGTCGTATAACAGAGTCTCATCCTCTCTCCTCACCGTTATATCCAACTAGTGTGATTAATCTGTACCCGTCATTACATGGTTTAAAATTAAATGCAACGTATGAATATATGGTTTATGACGGAGAATCCCAACTTCTGACCTCTCTGCACCAAGACATCACTCATTATGAAGCAAGTGATTCATTTAAAGGTGGCGCTTACAAAATCAACACAAGCATGCAAGGCCAGATTATAACAACCTGGATTAATGCCAACGCTGAACCATTACTAGAGTTAAGTATGGACGGAGTATTTATTGCAAGTTTGGAAAGTGAGCGCAAGGCAAAAGATTTTCTAACACAGGCGGCTCTCAACAAGGAAGATACATTGTTAGATTTTAGTCTGGTAGAGACGGACCAAATATTGAATATGCCGAGACAAACCAGTTTGCTAGAGCTGGAACTTTCCGGCGCCGAGGCCATGCAAAACTTTCCTACTGATTTACGCCAGCAGTGTTCGGCAGTAGATAATATTATGCGTTGTCGGATCGGAGGCAGTCAGTTTCCTGTTGAAACTCAAGACATGAATATGAACTATCTCAGCAGTAGTATGGCAATACCTACTCAGCATGCAACCATCCGCAACATCTCCAATCTGGTAACCCTGGAGGCGAACACAGATAGCCAAAAAGTCGAAGCATTACTAGGCTGGATAAAAACACATATTAAACCTGAATTAACCGATGTATTTTCAGCCCTGGATGTGCTGAAACAACGAAAGGCAGAATGCCAGGGGTTTAGTTTACTATTTGCTTCCTTCGCACGCGCGGCTGGTATACCAACACGGGTTGTAAACGGAATAGTCTATTCCGAACAACACCCTGGCTTCTTATACCATACCTGGGTGGAGAGCCAAATAGATGGTCAATGGCAAGCGATTGATCCAATTCTTGGACAGCTTCATGCCGATGCCACACATATTAAATTAGTTGAGGGTGATAACCTCGCCGATCTAACGCCCCTATTGGCGGTAATTGGAAAGTTGTCTGCAAAAATAGTAGAGGTAAAGTCAGAATAATTAGTATTGAGTGCCAGTTAGCAAATCTATAGTATAAAAACACCATCAATATTCGACATTCTAGCAAGAAATCCCTATAGTACGCGCCTGTTACTAAGCTCTTAAAATATTATTCAGGAATACCTCGTTGATTTCCACCGCAAACATAACTATGCAATTTGGCGCCAAGCCATTATTCGAAAACATTTCCGCCAAATTTGGTAATGGTAATCGTTATGGCTTGATAGGTGCGAATGGCTGTGGCAAGACCACTTTCATGAAAATTCTGGACGGCAGTCTGGAACCCAGCTCAGGGAATGTTTCAACAGAACCAGGAATACGCCTGGGTGTGTTAAAACAGGACCAGTTTGCTTTTGAAGATTGTAGAGTTATTGACACTGTCATCATGGGTCACGATGAATTATGGACTATCCATCAGGAACGCGAGCGAATATATAGTCTTGATGAGATGACTGAGGACGACGCCATGAAAGTGGCTGATCTGGAGCTTCGCTATGCGGAAATGGATGGCTACAGCGCAGAAAGCCGTGCTGGCGAATTACTCACCAGTGCTGGTATTGATGTGGCATTACATACCGGCCCTATGAGTGAAGTTGCACCTGGCTGGAAACTTCGCGTCTTACTGGTTCAGGCATTGTTCTCAGAGCCGGATGTATTACTATTGGATGAACCAACAAATAATCTGGACATCAACACTATACGCTGGTTAGAAGCCTTACTTACACAAAGTAAGAGCACCATGATTATCATTTCCCATGACAGACATTTTCTCAGTGCCGTATGCACACACATCGCTGATATCGACTACGGAGAACTCCGCATCTATCCTGGCAACTACGATGATTTTATGCTTGCCTCAACCGCCGCACGGGAACGTATGCAATCTGAAAATGCAAAAAAATCAGCTCAGATTGCAGATTTACAACAATTTGTCAGTCGCTTCTCTGCCAATGCCTCAAAGGCAAAACAGGCCACCTCAAGAGCAAGGCAAATTGAAAAAATTACCCTTGTTGATATAAAGCCATCTAGTCGGGTCAGCCCGTTTATCCGCTTCAACCAGGAAAAGAAGCTACATCGACTGGCGCTAACACTTGAAGGCCTGGAGCAAGGGTTTGACAATCAAACCCTTTTCAGTAAAGGCAATATTACCCTCGAGGCAGGTGCGCGTCTTGCAATTATTGGCGAAAACGGCGTAGGTAAAACTACATTGTTACGTTGCCTCATGAATCAACTCACCCCTGACCACGGAACTGTGAAATGGGCAGAGAATGCCTCCCTGGGATATTGTCCACAAGATAGTACTGTCGAGTTTAATTCAGAAATAAACCTTTTTGACTGGATGAGTCAATGGCGTAAGCCTCGTCATGATGATCAGATCGTTCGCGCCACACTGGGACGACTATTATTTTCTACAGACGATTTTAAAAAACGCGTTAATGTATGCTCAGGAGGAGAGAAAAACCGTTTGCTCTTTGGCAAGCTAATGTTGCAAGAAACGAATATCATGCTCATGGACGAACCTACCAATCACATGGACATTGAAGCGATTGAAGCATTAAACCTGGCGCTGGAATATTATGAAGGGACCTTAATCTTCGTTAGCCACGACCGCGAGTTTGTATCATCACTGGCCACCCGTATAGTTGAGATCAAAAACCATAAACTGGTGGATTTTAATGGTCCTTATGAAGAATACCTAGCAAGCCAGCAACCTGTAATAAAGAAAATCGTCAATTCCAGATAAATCTATATAGATTTATCTGGAATCTTCTGGGGATTTTGAGTTTTGTTCTAACACAGCTATCTGGATCACGACATTCCAGCCATCTTCTACAAGACGAACTTTCTGTATTGCTGTCTCAAGGTTAAAAAGCAGGAGAGGTGGTCTACTTATCTGTGATTCACACATCAAACTTCTCCTTGAGAAGATTTTATTCAAATTTAATCAGTTATTTTCTTCTATCATTTCTTCAATACGTTTCTTTGAACTTATATTCTAATGATTTCTTGAAATTGAGAACATTAAGAGTAGTCTGACCAGATATTAAAAACTTGTGAAATCAAAATTTTGTAATTAAAGGCAAAGGAGACAAATATGGTATTTTTTGAACTATTTCATAACTTATCCAATAAAATATTTTCTAAATATGTCATAAAATCATTCATCTTTTACACGCTATTGCTAATGGTCTCTAGTCCCACACTAAGTGATGAT
Organism: Gammaproteobacteria bacterium; assembly: GCA_963582285.1. Taxonomy (GTDB): domain Bacteria; phylum Pseudomonadota; class Gammaproteobacteria; order Eutrophobiales; family Eutrophobiaceae; genus Eutrophobius. Next base: position 3,952 of record CAUZRI010000119.1, read on the forward strand.
TTCGAAATCGAAGAAGTCACTATAAATGAGTTACACAGTGCCATAAAAGACGGGAACACCACCTGTCAGCAAGTCGTTCAGTCCTACCTGGACCGTATAAAAGCCTATAACGGAGCATGCACAGCTCTGATCACCAAAGATGGTGTAGACATACCACAGGCATTTGGCAACCTACGTACAGGTAACCTTGTAAAATTTCCAACCCATACAGTGGCTGTAGAGTCTATTCTGCCTAATCTGGATCAATACGAGGGACTGCCACTGGAGCTTGGCCGCATGGAAACCACAATTTCTGATCCTACTGTACAACAACAAGTTGGTATGCGTGTCGGTATTGCAAATGCTGGTCAATTAAACGCACTGGAAATGATCAATGTTCGTGGTGAACGCTCAGTGTCATGTAAACTTGAATGCGATACTCACCCCTCCAAAGGTGCCCTGCCCGCAAGCTGTCCGGTAGAATGTGATGCCTTTAGAAAACAACCTGATGCACTGGAGAAAGCAGCTGAGTTGGATGCAAAATATGGTACAAATCCACCATTGGAAGAAATGCCCTTATATTGCGCAAATTTCTCATTTAAAAATTGGTATGACGCTACCGAACTAAGGGCAACCGGAGGCAATGATGTTAATTTTGCTATGGATACTCCCAATGTCGATTCACCAGATATCCGAAAACTAAAAGACGCTGGCGCCATCATGCTTGGTGTCGCAACTGCTGCGCGCACAGGCCTTGGATCTGATGGCCCAGAAAAAGCAAAAACCTATACACCCGGAGGCAACTACGCCTACTCAGCCTGGGGAGGACAAGCTTGTAATCCTTATGACACGGAACGAGTCACTCGCGGAACCAGCGCAGGCTCAGGGGTATCTGTTTCGGCAAATATGGTTGCCTGTTCTATTTGTGAACAGGGTAATGCATCATGTAAAGGTCCTGCCTCACGAAACAATGTGGTTAATATGCTCACGACCAAAGGCATAATGATGCACGGTGGTATGAATAGTCAGCGCATTGGTGACCGTGCGGGCATCCACTGTCGCACAGTAGGCGATGTGGCCACCGTTCTGGATGCTATAAAAGGCTATAAGTCTGATGATATGTATACCGCGATACCCTCCGGCCTGATACCCGATGAACCTTATGCCAGTTTTCTTATAGACAAATCAACAGTCGATAAAAGACCATTGGCTGGGATACGTATAGGACTAGTACGTGAATTTATGGTGAAGCACACCAAAAATGATGAAGCGATAATTGACCATATCAACAATGAAGCAAAAATAATTTTGCGTGACCAACTGGGCGCTGAACTGTTGCAGTCTACTGATTCCCAGGTGGAATCAGATCCGGACATACCGGTTATGGATTATACCTTTGAAGATGCCATCTCTGAGATCCTTGCCCATAATATGCCTGAATATTTCTGGCAGAAAGATAGAAATGGTGAACTGGAATTTGCCGTGCCTGGATGGGACGTGACATCTGTTAATTACGCTATAGCTCTAGCTATGGGTAAGGCACCATTATCCGACAAACTTACCTTGCGCCGAATCAGCAAAAACATGGATAATTATAAAAGTCCATTTACGGTAAACAAATATCTCATGGAACGCGGAGACAAACGCGTTTACAACTGGGAAACATTTGTTGCGAATTCAAAGTTTGAAAACGATGCCCATCGTGCAAGATCAATGAATGTCGTTAGTCAACAGGACCTCCGGGCAGATCCAACGTTAATGAGTTACCTTAAATTACAAACAGTTTTACGTTTAATCGTGTTAAAAGTCATGTATGAAAACAAAATTGACGCTTTTGTAAATCCAGAAGTCACCTTACCCCATTACAAACTTGGCGGTCCTAATGAACCTAGCGTGGATAACCGTGACACCAATAGTTGTTGTGGACGATTCACAGCATTATTGGGTGGTCCGGAAATAGACATCCCTGCCGGATATAATCGCATTGTCTATGAACCCAGATATCAACTTAGTAAT
>CAUZRI010000120.1:0-5772 GCA_963582285.1 Gammaproteobacteria bacterium
TACCGGAATATCACCCTACTCTGGTGCAGCCACCGGCGCCGGTGGCGAAATAAGAGACGAGGCAGCTACAGGCATTGGCGCAAAACCTAAGGCAGGCCTGTCAGGATTCGCCGTATCTAATTTGCATATCCCTGATATGGAACATCCCTGGGAAGTTAACCATGGTAAACCGGATAGAATTGCCAGTGCCCTGGACATCATGATTGAAGGTCCTATCGGTGCCGCATCCTATAATAATGAATTTGGTCGTCCGTCCATATGTGGTTACTTTAGAAGTTATGAACAACAAGACCCGAACTCCAATGTAATATACGGTTATCACAAGCCAATCATGTTGGCAGGTGGCATGGGATCTATTCGACAGTCTCATATCAAAAAAGGTGAAATACCTGTTAAGGCGAAATTGATTGTATTGGGCGGTCCGGCAATGTTAATCGGCCTGGGCGGTGGGGCGGCATCATCCCTCACATCAGGCGTCATTGATGCCGACCTCGACTTCGCATCTGTTCAACGTGACAATCCTGAAATTCAACGTAGATGTCAGGAAGTCATCGACCGCTGTTGGGCATTAGGCAAAAATAATCCGATTATTTCAATTCATGATGTAGGGGCAGGTGGACTATCTAATGCGTTACCTGAAATAGTCTATGAAAGCGACCGAGGTGCCAGTTTTAGTTTACGAGAAATTCCCAATGATGATCTGGGAATGTCACCTATGGAAATATGGTGTAATGAATCACAGGAACGCTATGTGTTGGCAATCCACGTCGATAACATTGAAAAATTTACTACACTATGTACCAGGGAACGTGCACCATTTGCGATCATAGGTGATGCCAATGATAGCAAACAATTAAAACTAACGGATACGCAGTTTGATACGATTCCTATCGATATTCCTCTTGATATATTACTCGGCAAACCACCAAAGATGCATCGTGATGTCGCACACAAAAAATTTCAACCCAATCCATTACAGACCAACAAGATAATTCTTGAAGATGCCATTAAACGGATATTGCAATTGCCCACAGTTGCTGACAAACGATTTTTAATCACTATCGGTGATAGAAGTGTGTCGGGTCTGGTTGTACGCGATCAAATGGTCGGCCCCTGGCAATGCCCGGTTGCGGATTGTGCGATCACTTCCAGTTCATATGATGCATATACTGGCGAATCTATGGCAATTGGCGAACGTACCCCTGTGGCGATCCTCAATGCAGCCGCTTCTGGACGGCTCGCCCTGGCTGAAGCAATTACAAATATATGTGCATCACGGATATCACGAATAAATGATATAGCTTTATCCGCGAATTGGATGGCTGCATGTGGACAACCTGGTGAAGATGCAAAGCTGTACGATACCGTTGAGGCAGTATCCGATTTAGCAAAAACGTTAAATATCTGTATTCCTGTAGGCAAGGATTCATTATCTATGAATACGACATGGCAAGAGGGTGACGAATCTAAACAGGTATATTCTCCCCTATCATTAAACATTACCGCGTTTGCTCCTGTTTGTGACATACGTCTTGCATTAACACCGCAACTACAACCACAAAATAATACGTCTTTATTATTAATTGATTTGGGAGCTGGCAAGGATCGACTCGGGGCCTCCTGCCTGGCACAGGTCTACAATGAATTTGGCGATGTGCCTGCAGATATTGATGATCCTAGGTTACTCAAGGGTTTCTTCCAGACGATACAATTGCTAAACGAAATGGGACTAATATTGGCATACCACGATCGATCAGATGGTGGCGTATTTGTTACGCTCTGTGAAATGGCATTCGCAGGACATACAGGCATTGATCTATCGATGAATGTAAATGCCAATGAAGTACTCGGCTTCCTGTTTAATGAAGAAGCAGGTGCGATTATCCAGATAGATAATGACCATAAAGACGCTGTTACAAAGGCATTTACCGATGCGGGCTTTACAAACAACCATCTGAAAATTATTGGCACACCCAATGATACAAAATTAATTCATATTTCGAATAACAATGTCGATCTTTATTCAAATGACCTGAGTGCTTTGCATAACTTTTGGTCAGAACCCAGTATACGTATTCAAGCACTACGCGATAATCCAGACTGTGCCTTTCAGGAACAATCCAGCATATTAAACATGAATGATCCAGGTCTGCATATCTCTGTTTCATTTGACATGACTCAAAATGAGCTTGCGCCATTAGTTAACACCGGTGCAAGACCAAAAGTTGCGATACTCAGGGAACAAGGGGTCAATGGCCAAATTGAAATGGCCGCTGCCTTTACGCGAGCAGGATTTGATGCCGTAGATGTACATATGAATGATCTTATTCAGGAAACGGCATCCCTTGAAGATTTTCATGGGATAGTCGCCTGCGGTGGATTTTCGTTTGGTGATGTATTAGGTGCCGGAGGCGGCTGGGCAAAATCGATACTTTATAATTCCAAATTAAGAGATGCCTTTCAAGAATATTTTGAACAAAATAATATTTTTGGACTGGGTGTATGTAATGGTTGCCAAATGTTATCGCAATTACGCGAGCTTATTCCAGGTGCACAGCACTGGCCTGATTTTGTCCGTAATAAATCAGAACAGTTTGAGGCTAGACTGGTAATGGTAGAGATGATTGAATCACCCTCTATTTTTACACGTGATATGTCTGGCTCATTTATTCCAGTCGTCGTCTCCCATGGAGAAGGCCGAACTAAATTTAGCGCCGATCAGGACATTAATCAATCTAACCCCATCATGCGTTTTACAGATAATAGTGATAAGATAACCGAAAACTATCCAGCCAATCCGAATGGTTCCTTACAGGGACAGACTGGATTTACTAATTTGGACGGTAGGATATCAATAATGATGCCACACCCAGAAAGGGTCTTTCTGGCAAAACAACTTTCCTGGGCACCCCAGGACTGGCAGCATGAAGAATCTCCATGGATAAAACTATTCAGAAATGCAAGGGCATGGATTGAATAAATTACCTAAATAGCCAGACCTCTGTTCGGAACAGTAACCTCACATCCCACATCATAAAGTATTCTTTTTCTCAGTCAGACTCTAATTACATCTCGCCAATATACTCAACAAAATCTGACATTGAGCCAGCGCGGCCGTGTATAGGTACTATCGTCTCCACATCCAGATCCAACCGTTGAATATTCTGATAAAAAGTCCGGTTACTGGCATTTCGTGGTCTTGGTACAACACCCGCTGCCGCGGGCGTATACAAGTCCGCTTGAATAAGCATCTTCTCCTCGGGAAGATAGGCCATTAACATGCCAACAACATGATTTAATCCTTGTACGTTATGAAGTTCAACCCTACGCGTTTCATCAGCCAATACGTATTTCTCATAAACGGTTTCGAAGATATAACCTTCCGACCATTCTTCCGGTGGATATAGCGAATAACGATCAGGCTCAAGCAACCACGGTCCCGCCCTCAAAACTTCCTGATAATAATGACGATTTCCGCCATGGGTGATGATCGCTGCGCCTTCATGAACATAGGTACGGATCCCACCCAGATGATCCCAATGATGGTGCGTATTGACTATGTATCGAATTGGCTTACCAGGCACAAGCTTATTAATCTCTTCAATGACCGCAAGAGAGCGCGCTTCATTCAACGGGGCTTCGATGACAGTTATATGATCACCAAACTCAATAGCTACGCTATTGTGTGTACCACCTCCAATCAGCCACACACCATTGGCTAACCTGGTAGACTCGACCTGAACATTGGGAATTTGTGTAGTACGAGCTGCTGCAGGCACTTCCAATTTAACATCGCGAAAATTTACAGTCACATTAGAGATAGATTCCAGACCAAATGCATGGTCACCGCCACTTACATTTGGCAGGTTAGCACCATCATCGAAATCCTTATGTTGGTGCCAACGTCCAGGAAATTGCACGCCGTCAATTTCGCGATAATTTGAAAAGACGGTTTCAAAGTACATATCACCAACTACAGGATTGGGCAACCATGTTTGAATCCTATGAATTAGGTTTTGTTCGCTGAATGTAGCATTGATTCTGTATTTTCCAAGCGCAATAAATGATACCACTGTAACCCTTTCACCATATTCGTTACGCGAAACAGCTGTAGGGTTTCCAGCCATTGCCCCTTTGATAAAACCTTGTGGAGTAAGATAAATTTCCAATAATCTTAATTCTGCCTTGGCCGGGACGGCTACGACCTCATCGCCCTGCATATCCCATGCATATGATCCACTGACCATATACTCACGATGACGTTCACCCTGGATTGGTGTTCCTCCTCCACCTCGTTGCGGGTGGTCACCCTGCACGATAACCATCTCTTCTTTTGAGGAAAGTGACTCAAAATCGATAGTCCTAGTATACTTCGTTAAGTCAAAGCGCGGCCAATCCATTACTGGTTCAAAATTCTGTCCTACTGCACCAACCCAACCTGTCCCTGTATACTGGATGGATATCATTTCGGTTACGCCCATAGCCGTCGATGCAGCACGCAATACACTTTGCGCATCCTGTGCTGTGGTTTGACCGGCCATTAAGACCATGAAAACTGCATAAAGCCAATTGTGTTTATTCATAATGTACCTCCATATATTCTTCAGATATCGGGACTATGTATAGAAACCAATATTGGAGTCTAGATTCCCTGATTCAACGTGTCTAGCTGTAGTTACTCAATATAAATCTTCTGGAAAATAACCATTTCGAATCATTATCCATATATATTGTACGAAAAATCAATAAATGACAGGTTCTGGATTATAACTGGAAGTTACCCAGTTTGTTTCCTAAACTATTGGTACACTATATAGTTAGAAAATCCTGCTGGAGTGCGCCATGTTTAATCTACGAATATTGCTAATTTTAATCTTTTGTTATCCCCTTCTCGTCTTTCCACAAAGTCGATCAGCAAATGTTGAAGATAGTTCTTCAATGAGTGTTTTTACTAATGATAATGGAGCCACAGGTTGTTATCGCGCAGCTAGTATTGCAGCACGGATCCACTACACATCAACAAGGGAACTTGATAACTGCAATATCGCGCTAAAACAATCTGCTTTGTCATTTCGTGACCGTGCTGCTACCTTAACTAACCGTGGAATAATTCATATGTCCCTGGTGAACTATGAAATGGCGATTGAAGATTTTTCCGCAGCATTAGAACTAAAGCCAGAATTTGGAGAGATTCATGTAAACATAGGAAATGTATATTTTATGGACGGTGGTTACGACATGGCTATCGAGCATTACACCTCTGCCATTGTGAAACAAACTACAAAGGTTCATGTTGCTTATATTAACCGGGGCATGGCTTATGAAAAACAAGGTAATTTTGAAAAAGCTGAACTAGATTACCGCGAAGCCATGAATTTACTTCCAGGTTCCGCCCTACCCCAGGTAAGACTTGAACAATTATTAAATAAAAAATAGAAATAGAAATAGAAAATCTATTAGTTATTTATCCTTTATTATTTATCACATGAAAAATTATAAATTTCACCATGAGACACAATGGTCATGATCAAGCAGGCAGCCACGTCAACTTGAATTCCTTTAGGCGCATATACAGATATACAAAATGAGGTACGCAGTTCCGACTGCTGCCTTTCAGCACAACACTTGGTTAGTTACAGTCCTTATATTGTGATTCAACACATCGGGATGCCATCTTCTGAGCCTTGGCGAGCAACTCTTGTGATAGTGCTGTTTTAATCATATCTCTACTTTCAGGTGCAGCGTTAAAACCATTTGTGGCTGCAAGTGAAT
>CAUZRI010000121.1:0-5708 GCA_963582285.1 Gammaproteobacteria bacterium
CTCGATAGTGCTTCGTCCACAAAAATATGTCGAGGAGTATTCTTTATTGCCTCTAAAATTCGCTCTGACAGTATCCCCATTGACCTAAGCTGCTCTACAAGACGGTTTCTAGAGCGCTGTGATGTCATACCAATACCCTGGTGTTTAATATTCATTATATGACCAAAGGGGTAATCCAGTTTGCAAGATCTTCAAGAATATCGTATCTAGTTAAATCGTATTGCAAAGGTGTCACAGAAATATTTCCATTTTTTATTGCATGAAAGTCAGTTCCTGGCCCTACGTCATTACCAGGACCGGCGGGGCCTATCCAAAATACCTCTCTCCCTTTAGGGTCAAGCATTCTAACAGATGCTTCAGATTTATGCCTTTTACCCAAGCGAGTTATTTCCCATTGATTGATCTTATCGGGTGGGATATCAGGAATATTTATATTTAATAATAAATCTGATGACAAAGGTTGAGATAGCAAATGTTCAATTATACGTCTTACCAATTTTGCTGCAGTCTCAAAATGCACTAATTCAGTTCCTACCAATGATACTGCTACAGCGGGCCTTCCCAAAAATCGTCCTTCCATTGCAGCAGCAACAGTTCCCGAATAAAGGATATCATCACCTAAATTGGCGCCAGAATTTATACCACTTATAACCATCTCCGGTATATCATCCAACAATCCAGTTATTGCGAGATGAACACAGTCTGTTGGCGTGCCATTAACGTATTTAAATCCATTTGCAGCAGTTTTTACCGTCAATGGAGTATCAAGGGTAAGGGAATTACTTGCTGCACTCCTATCTCTATCTGGCGCAACCACAGTAACATCACCTAAAAATGATATTTCAGTAGCTAGAGCATTTAGACCAGGCGCCATGTAACCATCATCGTTACTTAGTAGGAATCGCATTTGATGCCTTTTACCTGAATATCGTTGCTCACATGCAAAGCATCAAAATTAGTAACATGAAATTAGACTTGAATGACAGATACGAATCACGTCAATAGAAACTCTAATAATGCCTTCTGCGAATGTAGCCTGTTTCCTGCCTCTTCCCAAACTATACTTTGTGGTCCTTCCAAAACCTCTTCTGTTACCTCATCTCCACGATGTGCAGGTAAACAATGCATAAATAAAGCATCATTTGATGCCATAGACATTAACTTGGCATTAACTTGATAAGGTTTAAATATCTTTGTTCTTTCCTTAGTTTCTTTTTCCTGACCCATACTTGCCCAAACATCAGTAACAACTAAATCTGCATCTTTCACCGCCAGTTCTGGATCATCAGTGATTTCAATATGTCTATTGGTATCACCAATATTTCCGTTCTCAGGTGTATATGTTTCCGGACACGCAATCGATAATGAAAAATCAAAGATTCGGGCTGCATTTATATAAGACTGACACATATTATTGCCATCACCTACCCAGGCAACTTTTCGACCCTTAATATCTCCTTTCACTTCATAGTATGTTTGCATATCTGCCAGAACCTGACAGGGATGATAAGAATCCGATAATCCATTTATGACTGGAACATCAGAGAATTCCCCAAAGTTTTCCAGCGTTTCGTGTTCAAATGTTCTGATCATGACGCAATCAACCATTTTTGATAGAACCCTTGCTGTGTCTTTAAGAGGTTCACCTCTCCCCAACTGACTGTCATCAGGAGATAAAAAGATAGCATGTCCACCTAGTTGGACCATCGCGGTTTCAAAAGACACCCTCGTCCGAGTTGAAGATTTTTCAAATATCATTGCAAGTACTCGACCAGGAAGCGTTGGATTCATTACTCCATTCTTCAGATCATTTTTCATAACGATTGCCCGCTCAATTAAGGTGAGCAGCTCTTCTCGATTAAAATCAGCCAAAGTTAGAAAGTGTCTATGTGCCACGGGACTATTCCTCTAAGAATTCTATAATTAAACCTGTTACTGTATTCACAATCAAATCAGCCTCTTCATCAGTAATAATTAATGGTGGCAATAATCGAACAACTCTTTCAGCCGTTACATTTATTAAAATATTTTTTTTCAGTGCCATTAAGACTATTTCTGCACAAGGTCTATCCAGTTCTATACCTATCATTAAACCAAGCCCACTGATTCGAACTACCCCCTCATTGCTTCCTAGGTTTTGATTAAATTGATGCAATAATTTCTGCCCTAATTGATTAGCGCGTATATCCAACTTGTATTGCTGGAGCAAATCAACTACAGCAATTGCTGCACTAGCGGCCAAAGGATTACCTCCAAAGGTAGATCCGTGACTGCCAGAGGTCATTGGTTCGGCGGCACGAGTTGAGGCAATGCATGCACCGATGGGTACACCATTACCCAGAGATTTTGCAAGCGTCACCACATCTGGTTTTATATCTTCATGTTGATAGGCAAACCATTTGCCTGTTCGACATAAACCAGTTTGAATTTCATCTAGAACCAACAATGCCCCATTATCTTCACATATCGAGGCGATATGTTTTAAATATCCAGGTGTTGGTACAATAACACCACCTTCTCCTTGTACAGGCTCAAGCATTACTGCATCTATTTCTTTGTGCTTAATAAATACTTGTTCGAGCGATTTAATATCGTTATAGGGTATATGTAAAAACCCCTCAACCATGGGTTCAAATCCATTTTTAATTTTTGGGTTGCCTGTGGCTGTAAGTGTTGCCAATGTCCTACCATGAAAACCGTTATGCATAACCACAATAAGCGGTGTAGAGTGACCTCGTTGATGACCATAACGTCTACAAATTTTAATTGCAGCTTCATTTGCTTCAGCGCCGGAATTACAAAAGAATACCTTGTCCAGTCCAGATAGTTTGCATAACTCACTAGCAAGCTTCTCCTGCAACGGCACCTCATAAAGATTTGAGGTGTGAATCAGGGTACCTATTTGTTTTTTCAATACTTTTGAAATCTGAGGGTGGGCATGACCTAATCCACATACTGCGATTCCCGCCAACGCGTCGAGATATCTTTGACCACTGGTATCTGTCAACCATGCGCCTGAACCAGATTCAAATGCAACTGGTAGTCTATTATAGGTTCCCATTACGCTATTACTCATACACGTTACTTTTATGTTATTAACTCAAAAAAAGAAGCCCGGCACTCAGCCGGGCTCTAATTTCTGAGATGAAAGCGTTATTTTAAAATGGAAGACCGTGCATTTGCCCCACCATACACATCAACATAGGGATGGATAAAAATGTATTAGTCCGGGATGCCATCAATGCTACTACCTTCGCACTGGCTATTTCCTCTGCGGACGCTGTAACAATTCCCAGAATTTTTTTCTGATTTGGCCATATTAATACCCAGACGTTAAATAACATAATGGTACCCATCCATGCGCCTAATCCAATCACCTGTACGCCGGGCTTTAATAAAAAAGCATTGGAAATTCCCCAACCAGCAACCTCCAAGGCTGCAGCGCCTGTCACCCAGGTGGCTAATGCTGACCATCGAAACCAGAGTAATGCTAAAGGAGCGACATATTTGCTGATCGCTGCAGGTCCTGGACCCTCTGTATCAGCCACAGCTGATGCTGCGGCAGGTACTTGTACAAAATTGAAGTAATACAGCAATCCTATCCAGATAACGCCCACAAATACATGTAACCATACAACCAGTGACCAAATCTGGTTACCAGGTGCATTAACTAAGATTGAAATTACGACTGCAACGACAAATCCGAGAATAATTGTACCGGATATAGATTTTAGTGGGTTCATTGGCTGGGTTCTCCCCCGTATGATTTATTGTTATAAAAGATTCGACAAACTGGTGACATTATACTGATGTCTGATTAGGTTTTCACCTCAATGAATCAATATAAGTCGGCACACTATAACATTATAAAAGGTAGCCGGAACCCCCTTAGATATACTGTTTCCTACTTTATAATAAATTAAAATCAGGTTATACTTTAATACCTGAGTTATTTACTATGTTATTAACCCCGTAATGAGGTAAACCTGTGGATATTATTGAAGAAATTAAACAACAGATTCAAGAAAACAACATTATTCTATTTATGAAGGGTACACCGGAGATGCCCCAGTGTGGATTTTCCATGCAAACGTCTCAGGCTTTGCAATCCTGTAATGCACAATATGCCCACGTTGATGTGCTATCAAACCCGGACGTTCGCCAAAATCTGCCGTCTATTTCTAATTGGCCAACATTTCCTCAGGTCTTTGTTAAAGGTGAATTAATTGGCGGTTGCGATATCGTGCTGGAACTATTTAAGAACGGTGAATTACAAAAGATTATAGATGAAGCTTCGATATAAATTATATTTAATAACGAGAATCACTAAACAGTAATTACATCATTTAAGTTTAATTTGATGTTACTTGTACTCACTCAAAAAATTTAGATATAAAAAAACCGCTTAATAGGCGGTTTTTTTATATCCTGTTTAATCGCAAGATGCGATTAAGTATGACTAAATATTTAAGCGTAAATGTATCATGTTACACAATACACCTCACAATAAAGTAATCTTCTAAATTCTGTTTATTTGTCATCTTCACTCATCAGTTTCTATTTTAAGCCAAACACAACTACCATCGCTAACCTGATTCAGAGATGCCAGCCGATCCTTGTGTGCTACTAATTCATCATTGTCAGGTTTAATTGTTTTTAATCTAGTCCTATTTTCATCTAATTGAAAATTAATTTTTATTTCTACGTCATCTTGTTTTTCTTCAGACAGTGATAAGCTGGTTTGTCCGCCGGTCATAGCCAGATAAACATCAAGAAGGATTTGTGCATCCAACAATGCACCATGCAAATCTCGTTGTGAGTTATCTATATCATAACGACCACAAAGTGCATTTAGATTATTTTTCTGTCCGGGGTGTAAGGTTCTGGCCATTACAAGAGTATCGGTAATCTTACAAAATTCTTCTATCCGACCCCACTCCTTCCCTAATTCCTTTAACTCTGCGTTGATAAATGCGACATCGAAAGGAGCGTTGTGAATAATTAATTCACAATCGCGTATATAATCGATAAAATCTTTTGCAATATCTTTAAACTTAGGCTTGTCAGCCAGAAATTCATTACTAATACCATGGACATCGAATGCCCCATCATCTATTTCACGCAATGGATTAATATATTGGTGATATGTTTTATCTGAACGACGTCGATTTCTAATCTCAACACAACCTATTTCAATTATTTTATGACCCTTGGATGGTTCCAATCCGGTAGTTTCAGTATCCAGTATTACCTGTCTCATAATTTAAAAATTAAGTATTCAACATTGAATCAATTGCAATATTTGCCAGCTCGTCTGCTCGCTCATTTTCCGGATGACCGCTATGCCCTTTGACCCAATACCAGTCAATTTTATGTTTTGCACATACCTCATCCAATTGTTGCCATAAATCTATATTCTTAACTGGTTTTTTATTAGAAGTTCGCCAGTTTTTTCTTTTCCATCCCGTGATCCACTCAGTTATTCCATTTTTAACATAGACAGAATCTGTGGTTAAGCTAACGTTACATGAACGTGTCAAACTTTCCAGTGCCTTAATTGCGGCAGTCAGTTCCATACGATTATTTGTGGTATCTAGTTCTGCGCCATACAACTCTTTAATTGTATCTTTACACCTTAGCATAGCACCCCAACCTCCTGGGCCAGGATTACCACGACAGGCGCCGTCTGTAAAAATTTCGACTATCTT
>CAUZRI010000122.1:0-5673 GCA_963582285.1 Gammaproteobacteria bacterium
TGCCCAATACAATCTTGGTGTTATATATTCAAAGGGCAGAGGGATTAGCCCAAATATAATTGAAGCAAAAAAATGGTATAAAAAGGCAGCCGATCAAGGGAATGAACATGCAGAAAAAGCATTGCAACGATTAGGTGGCTAGAGAAACAAAAATGATTTTACTTTCAGGATAGTTTATACGCTCGAATTAGTCTTTTCACATTTTAACCCGTCATTTTTTATAGCCATGAATTCAAGTCTAACAGGTATCACCAAAACATTTCTTAGTCTGCAAGATAAGCAACAGCATTTTGTATTGGCAACAATTATAGAAACTAGTGGCTCTACTTATCGAAAGGCTGGTGCACGATTACTGATAACTCAATCTGGTAAATTTTATGGACTGCTTGGAGGAGGATGTTTTGAAACAGATTTATTGGAACACGCCCAGGAAGTTTTTAAATTAAGGAAAACACAAACAGTTTTTTATGATATGCGTGGATCAGAAGATCTTGTCTGGGGTTTGGGACTGGGTTGCAATGGTGCGGTTAAAATCAGGTTGGAATACCTTAGTCAGGAAAACAATTATGCACCAATTTCTACTATACATGCAGGGCTGAATTTGAATCAGAAGTGCGTAGTCGCCACAGTTTGTGACTCTACACACCCTGACCTCTTACCTGATACTCATTTTCTAATTTCCAGCGACGAGGAATCAACCGAAACAGAACCAGTACCTAAAGCAATTTATGATCTAGCAATTAAATCCTTGAATTCAGGCGCATGTTTACTTGTTACCGTTGAAATCGATGGTCATCAAATAGATATTTTTATGGCGCGGATTCTCCCGCCAATACACTTGCTTATTATAGGAGGCGGACCCGATAGCATTCCAGTAATTAATACTGCACAGCTACTAGGTTGGAATGTCACAGTTGTTGATTATCGTGATAGCTATAGTAATCCGGACAACTTTCCAGAAAATGTTTTTACTGTTAATTCCAGACCTGAGGAATTGGCAGATAGGATAGACCTCTGCAAAATTGATGCGGTAGTGTTAATGACTCATAAATTTGAATACGACCTTAGCTATTTGAAAAATTTAGTTGAGTCATCTATCCCCTATATAGGTCTACTGGGTCCTATCGCCAGGAAAGATGAATTGTTACGAATGCTGGAAACTCCCTCTAATGATTTTATTAAACGGGTTTACGGACCTGTGGGTTTGAACATAGGTGGTGAATTACCGGAAGAAATAGCCTTATCTTTAATCGCAGAAATTCAAGCAGTAGTAAACAAACGTCATGGGAACCACCTAACTAATATAGTTGATAATATTTCTATCGTCATTCTGGCGGCAGGTAGCTCCAGTCGTTTTGGGGCACTAAAGCAATTACTGGAATACCAAGGTAAAAGTTTATTGAAACGTGCAGTTGAAATATCCCAAAAGGTCCAATGTCTAGAAGTATTGGTTGTACATGGGCCCAAAGCAACAAAATGCCAGCGTGAAATTTCATCCTACAATGTTGTTAACCTTGTCAATGATGACTGGGAGTCAGGCATGTCTTCTTCCCTCAAACTTGCTGTTAAGTCGGTATCTGCCGGGTCACAAGCGATACTAGTATTACTTTGTGATCAACCATTGATAACCAGCGATCATCTCAATCAATTAATCAGACTCTGGCGACAAAACCCCGATAATATCGTTGCAAGCGAATACAACGACACAGTAGGAGTTCCGGCGATTATTCCAAAACTACACTACGATGCGATCAAAAAGTTAAAAGGGGATGCTGGTGCAAAAAAGATAATTCAAACTTTTGGCAAAAATGTAATTGTAGCTTCAATTCCCGAGGCAGAATTTGATATTGATACAGAAAATGATTTTGCCAGACTTTTGGGTGGTGAGATAAATTAACCTGAATGAGTTTAAGAACAGATAATATTTAATACTAAAATATTAATCACTACATAAAAAAGAATGAATTTCATCCATTCTTGCCTCAGCATCTTTTTCACCCATCTCAATTAAATGCTGTAAATAATCTGGTTGAAACATAACCAGACTTAACATGTCTGTTGATTGGTTTTCCTGTGTTCCCCAACCCCTTGTCATAAACCTGAATGCACTAGGCAGCTGAGGTTCATATTGGCTTGCAAGGTCCCCAAGGTCTTCAGAGGGGCGTAACAATAAAAGCTTTACCTGTTCAAGATTTTCAGGATTTTCCCCATTATTACTTTCAAGCAAATGATTAATTCGTTCCAATCGCAGCGCGTCATTATCAAATACGTCTAAAAATATAGAACTATACATTGCACCCATCACCTTAGCTGGTGATGGATAATCATCAAGTCTTGCCTCTGTGTTTTCACGATCAGGTGCTATATGACGCGTCGATATTGCTAATAATCGTTTGGCACCCATGTGAATAGCTGGTGACAATGGAGCGGTTAATCTAATACCACCATCACCATACCAACTACCGTCCACATATATCGAAGGAAATAACATGGGTAATGATGCGGAGGCCATAATATGATCAACAGTTAAATCAGAGAAGATACTTTTCCTGTGACCTCGTTCCCACTCATCTATTCCGACACCTTTCACCCAGGAAATAGATTGACCAGATGTATAACTGGAAGCAGTTATTGCTATTGCCTTTAATTTTCCTTCGTTTATATTTCGATCTATGCCCATGAGTTTTCCATGTTCTGGCTTTAAAATATCAATCATTAGTCTTCTAAGCGGATCTGTATCAACCAGGCTTCTTGTCTTGATTACATTTGATGCACCACCCAGTATCAGCCGGAGCCCCCAACGTAATACGTGACTTGCAACAGATCTGGAATCAACTCTGAATACATTATCAATTGTAAGATTGCCCCAAATGTCGGCCAACTTGTCTACCTTATCCTGGAACAACCCGGGCTCATTCGCCAGGAAGGCGGCATTAATGGCACCGGAAGAGACACCAGTTATGACAGGAAAATTCAGATCCCCATAGTGACGGGCTAACGTGCGTAGGAAACCAACCTGGTAAGCTGCACGCGCACCGCCACCGCTCATCACTAATCCAAGGCTCTCAGTATGCGGAGATTCTTGCTTCAAATTTTCAGCATTTTTTTTCATAATCTATAATTGTGTATCGACAATTTTCATATAAACTAAAATTCTCTACCAAAATTTGTTTTCTTAATTTTTTTAGCTAGCGCATATCAAGACAGAAGATAATATGGAATCATTGTTACATAAATTCTACGCCGCGAGTATATCAATTGGATTGGATGGCAGCATGATGATTGCCAGTACTAAAGTCAGGGTCTTGCTATGGGGCACCATATTTTGTATTTCCGCATCGATATGTCTGATAACCTGGCTGCTAATGAGAAAAAAATATACGGGTAAGTTTGCGATTGCTTGTTTTATTTTGACCTTGGTAATCCCTGTCATGGTTATTCCATCTGTTCGTAAGGAATATATCCATGTATCGCCAACTGCGATTACAGTTGAATCCGGCGAATGGTATATGCCATCAAAAACAGTCTCCCCTATGTCAAATATTAAAAATATTTATGAAATTGATGCAGCAGGGATTATTCCTGGTAATCTGATCGGGGATCCGAATATTAATTGGCATTTCACCTGGATCGATGGTAATAGTGAAATTGTTGAATTAAACGAATTTTTCAATGCACATCGTATGGTCATTGCCTATTACTATAAAGACAGAGGTTACTGGTTAGAACGTTTAGAAGATCAAATCACACCTACCTTATAATCGGTATATTTCATTTACTCCTCTTCATTTCCAGCATATTAGCGAAATTTTTACTAAAATATTTGGCATCGTGTCTACAGGCATTAGTAACTCTAAATATTACCGCTAACTTTTATTACGAGTTCTAAACAGGGTGTCTATATGTTGTTCTGCCATAAAAATGAGAATATTACCCATCCGCTAGATTAGATCGAACAAGTAATGAGTTTGAATACAGATTTAATATGAGGAACACAATTTAATGCTGGATATTGAATTAATCCAAATAGATTTACATCTTATTTTTTTACCTTAAACCTAATACATCTTGCATGTCATAGAGTCCATTACCTTTACCTGTTAACCAACGAGCAGCACGCACTGCCCCTGTTGCAAAATTTTGTCTACTGGATGCCTTGTGTGTTATTTCAATTCTCTCACCAGCTGTGGCAAACATAACCGTATGTTCTCCGACTATGTCTCCGGCACGTATTGTTTCAAAACCTATGGTTTTCGCTTCCCGTTCACCGGTGATACCCTGTCGACCATATATCGCACAATCCTTTAGATCTCTGCCAAGCGTATTTGCTACAATCTCACCAAGATGTACTGCAGTACCTGATGGCGCATCTTTTTTCATTCTGTGGTGAGCCTCGATAATTTCAATATCAGCATATTCGCCCATTACTTCTGCAGCCAACTCAGTCAACTTAAAACAAAGATTTACGCCAATGCTCATGTTTGGAGCAAATACTATCCCTATATTATTACGAGCAGATTGAATTTCTGCTTTTTGCTCGTCACTTAGTCCCGTAGTACCGATTACCATCGCCTTGCCGGCATTTCTACAATATTCGAGATTATTAATTGTTGCTTCCGGCATAGTAAAATCAATTAACACATCAAATTCATCTAAAATTGAAGAGATATTAGCAACAATTGGAATGGTATTTTTTTCAATACCGGCAATTTCACCTGAGTCGTGACCTAGCTTGGAAGAATGGGGGTGTTCGATTGCAGCAGTTACTTTAACCTCGTCGGTTTCGTTACATGTTTCAAGTATGGCCTTGCCCATTCGTCCGGCAGCACCGCATACTGCTATTCTGGTAGTCATTTTCTGGATCCTCGGGACTCGGGACTCGGGACTTGTTGCCCCGAGTTGATATTTTGTTGGTAATTATTTATAGACATATTGTGGAGTATATCTAACTCTACCATCAGTTGTTACTACAGCTTTTCTGTTTGGAAGATAAAGACATTATAGATGAGAATGACGTGCCGGTTTCAATCACGAGTCCCGAGCCCCAAACCCCGAGTTACGGTGTTAAATTTTCAAAAAACTGTTTTACACCATCTAACCATGAATTGGCTTGTGGACTGTGGTTTTTATTAGTATTTTCCATCGAGTCATTAAATTGCTTTAACAACTCTTTCTGTTGTTTATCTAGCTTGACAGGAGTTTCAATCTCCACCTGACATAACAGATCTCCCTTACTGGTAGAACGCACTGATCTTACTCCTTTGCCACGAAGTCTAAACAGTTTTCCCGTTTGGGTTTCAGAAGGTATTTTTAGGTTTACTTTTCCGTCCAGGGTGGGAACTTCAATTTCACCTCCTAATGCAGCCATAGAGAAACTTATCGGTACGTGACAATGTATGTTTACTCCATCACGGGTAAAAATCGGATGCTTCTTAACAATCACATGAACATATAAATCACCAGTAGGACCACTGTGTTCACCAGCTTCTCCCTCTCCCATTAATCGAATGCGATCACCTGTATCAACACCGGGAGGAATTTTAACTGATATTGTTTTGTTATCACGGACACGACCTTTACCGTTACAGCTACCGCATGGATCATTGATAATCTTTCCATTACCACGACACTGAGGACATGTCTGTTGGATGGAAAAAAATCCTTGTTGCATGC
>CAUZRI010000123.1:0-5671 GCA_963582285.1 Gammaproteobacteria bacterium
CCAGGGCAGCGTGTTGCAGATATCTCCTCTGGTGATGGATATTATACCCGTATCCTTTCTGGCGTTGTCGGTAGTGAAGGTTCAATTGTTGCCGAAAACAGCGGACGCCGTAGTTCGGATGAAAATCAGGCGAAATATACCGAACAATATTCAACCTACGAGAATGTTGAATTGAATTTTGAGGCACCTGAAGATATGTCATTACCAGATAATTCTCTGGATGCGGCAATGTTGAGCCTTACCATTCACCATTGGCATCATTCTGACGAAACGGGAGAATTTGTCCCACAAATTGCCCTGGACAGATATGAGAATATTCTACGTATGTTAAAATCTGGCGGTGTACTCGGAATTATTGAACATGCATCAGACGCAGGTATGTCACGTGTAGTTAGTGATTCCATCCACAGGATACCGAGCGATATTGCTAAAGCTGATCTTACCCTGGCAGGGTTTGTTCTAGATAGTGAAAGCTATGTCCATGCAAATTACCCTGATGATGATACGACAATTAGGTGGACCCAGGATCCTCGTGATGCGACCAACCGCATTGTACATCTGTATCGAAAACCATAAGTCGTAACGAAGAAATATTAAGCCTGACAAGGCTTAAGTCAAAAATTGTGAGGGTCAGAGTAATTATATAATTATTCTGACCCTATATTTAAAGCTCTCTCTAACTAAATATTTTATTTAGTTTATCTAGTTAGGTTATTACTAACGAATATATTATCTATCATAACCTTGTATTATTATTCATATCTATAATTGAAATCAGTAATACCTATCGCACTTAATCTATTCAAAATTTTCCTTGTTTATATTTTGAGAACTTCTAGGATGCTGCCATGAATCTTAGACATTGGGAAAATACACGTTCAATCATATTGTTTTTTTTGATTTCCCCTGTTTATTGCGTATTAGCACAACAGCAACAATCGACCAATGCTATCGGGAAAAATTTCACCCATTCTGCAAATGAAAAACAGGGTCAAGTTGTGGAATATGGCGCTGATTTTTTTGATCGGTATCAACCTGATACGGCATTGGATATGGTACGGCAAATTCCCGGTTTTGAATTAGATGATGGTGCTGAATCCCGTGGGTTTGGTAGTGCGGCGGGCAATATATTGATTAATGGACGTCGACCTAGTTCTAAGGAAGATGTACCTTCGGCAATTCTGAGTCGTATCCCTGCACGTCTTGTTGCACGTGTTGATCTTATACGTGGTCAGGTTAGGGGGGTTGATCTAGAGGGACAGACAGTAGTGGCCAATATTTTTCTTCGTGATGATGAACCTGCTTCGGTCAGATGGGATACGGCAGTACGCAAGCATTTTGATGTTGATCGACTTTTCATGACGGGTGATATTTCTGTTTCTGATAAATGGAAAGACATCGATTATAATATCGGATTAAATTTCGAAAGAAATTCAAATGGTGAAAGTGGAATCGAAGATATTTTCAATGGCAGGAACAATCTGGTGGAGAAGCGTATCGATGATTCGCTGGAAACGGGTCACGAAGGTAGTGGAAATATAAGAGCGTCTACCTGGTGGGGTGAGACCTTGTTTCAAATTAATACTGATATTAGTATTTCGAAAGGAGATAGGCTGCAGGGCTCCAGGCGCATTCCTCAATCATTGGCTAGTGCTGCATCCAGGTCAGTTTCAATCCAGGATGAAAACGATAATCTTCAGTATGAATTGGGTGCAGATGCTGAACGCAATCTTTTTCGCGATCTCGATGGAAAAATCATACTGTTATATTTTTATCGTGAACAGAAGTCCATTTCAAAGCAGGATACAGAAAATGCGTCAGGCAATCCGTTATCCGTCAGACTCGCGGACAAAGAGACGGTGTCAACAGAGGGTATAGGGCGACTGGAATTAGATTGGTCAGGTCTAACTGGTCACGCTATCCAGTTTAATCTTGAAGGGACGTTTAATGCGCTGGATGGTTCGCTATTTCAAACTATAGATACCGGAACAGGGCCGGTGGAAGTAGACGTTCTCGGGGCCAATACCCGTGTGGAAGAAACGCGCTGGGATATGCTACTAAAGGACACCTGGACTCTAGGGAAATTTGAATTGGACTACGGACTTGGGACGGAAATATCACAATTATCCCAGAGCGGCGATGCAGACAATGTTAGGGACTTTACGTTTCTAAAGCCCCATAGCATATTAACGTATTCTCCTGATCAGAACGTGCAGACGCAAATACGTATGGCACGTGAAGTCTCACAACTGGACTTTAATGACTTTGTCAGTGCAACGGTATTTGAAGATGATGATATTGCGCGCGGGAATCCTAATCTGCGACCTGAGACAAGCTGGGTAACAGAAATTAGCCATGAAAGGCGATTCGGTGAGTTAAGCGTGGTAAAAATTACCGCGTTTCACCATTGGATCTCCAATGTGCTGGATCTGCTGCCGTTATCATTGGAGTTCGAGGCACCTGGGAATATTGGTAAGGGGAGACGCTGGGGTGCAGAATTTGGGAGTACGCTACCGTTGGATTGGTTGGGGATAGCGGGGTCGCGTTTAGATATAAGTGCGCGTTGGCAAGATTCTACAGTGGTTGATCCCGTTACGGGAAATAATCGTGTTCTTTCGGGAGGTAAAGGATTTAGTGGCTTTAGTCGGACGTCTAATAATAACTTTCGAGGCGATTATGAGTACGCTCTCATTTTTGATTTTCGTCAGGATTTTGAGCAGGCCAAAGTTGCCTGGGGTTGGGTCGTACGTGGACGTTCTGAAAGGACACTGTTTAATGTTAATGAGCTGGACGTATACGACGAGGGTATTGAGTCAGATGCCTTTATTGAAACAACCCGTTGGCTGGATCTGAAGATACGCATCATCGGGGAAAATTTGACTAACGCAAGACAACAACGAAATCGAACTGTATTCCTGGGAGAACGTGACCTGTCATTTGTTGACTTTCTGGAAATTGAGAAGGACAGGGATGGTAGACGCGTAATTTTACAGCTCAGCGGAAGTTTTTAATTCAATCGTATCAAAAGGTCGTAGTGATTAATTAATTCACTACGACCTTATTTCTTTTTAGCGTTCTTTTTTCAACCTTTCCAGGTATGCCCTTTCCCAACCATCAATTATTCTGTAATAACCTTCGGGATCAATAAACGGGTTTACTTCTGGATTATCTTTCAGCATCTCTATCTTTTCAGCCAGATTAAACCAGTAACCGTGGGCGCCGAGAAAGACATCGACGGGTAATGTCTTTGCTACAGCAAATGAATAGGCAAAGGCTTGCGGCATCTCGGGATATTTAGGGTTACCCACCAACGGACTGTTTGCATCCATACGTAGGCCGCATATAAGTACCAGGTCATATTTTTTACCCTCATCCTCCACCTCTGCTGACCAGGTGGTGCATCCCTTGGTGTGGCCTGGGGTGAAGTGGGCGGTTAGAATAGTATCGCCCAATTTAATTTCTTCCTGGTCACCAATAAATCGATCAACCTTTGCCTCATGCCACGGATCCCCCTCCCTAAAGTCTGCGACGCCACCGCTTTCAATAATTTCAGCATCTGCTTCGTGCGCCACCATGCTTGCACCGGTTACTTCCTTCATCAGTGCATGTCCACCAACATGGTCATGATGGGCGTGGCTACTTAAAATGATCTTGATGTCTCGGACATTAAACCCCAGCTTTTCAACATTTGCCTGTATATCCGGGACATATTCTTCAAAAGTGGTGTCGATTAGGATGTGACCCTCATCGTTGGTGAAAAGGTAAGAAGGGTTATGCAATGTTTTACCGACATAGTAGACATTATCAATGATATGAAACGGTTCTATGGGGTTATTACGTTCAGTTGAATCTCTACCTGGTGCTGGAGCCAGTTGGGCAGATATTGGATTACTAATTGTTAGTGTAAGTATTGAAAAGATATACAACAATTTAATAAAAAGTGTTTTCTTTTGATTAATAAGATTAGATGTCATTTTGTCTCCCCCTGTTTATTAGTTCTCTAATAACGACAGTTTTGTAGTTTGAATACAGAGTACTCCAAGTATTCAAAAATAAAAATAGATTAGAAATAATTTGTCCCTATTGATTTTTACAAGGCCATTACGTCGTAGGATTCTTCAGGGTTGGCAGCATTCAAAAATGATGTCTTTCTATCGTTGGTAATCCAGAGATTACTCGGCTATTAAAATTATCAATGTATTTTCTAATCTAATGATCAAAAGAGTCGTGTCGATATTCTCTCATTTTGGTCGCACTACATATAAATGTACCGTAAACAAGAGATTAAGCACGGGACATAAATTTTCCCGTTCCGGTATTTATCTTAACTATCTCACCAATCTCCATATATTCAGGCACCTGCACTTCTTTGCCTGTGTCTAATGTAGCGGGCTTGGTTCGCCCAGCTGCTGTCGCACCTTTCATATTTGGTACTGTATCAATAATCTCCATATCTACTGACTGTGGTAATTCAATGCTTAATAAAACACCATCCATAATCAAAGCAGTTAACCCCTCCAGACTTTCTGATATATATTCCATTTGATCCTCAATATCATCTGCATTCACCTCATACTGATTAAAATTTTCAGTATTCATAAAAACATGATTGTCACCGTCCTTGTAAGAGTATTGTATCGGTTCTCGCACATAATCGGCTTCTTTTATATAATCATCACTTTTAAAAGATTCATCCTGCTTTTGTTTGGTCTGGAGATTATTAAATCGAATTTTATAAATTGTCGAGGCTCCGCGAGAAGACGGGCTTTTTGCTTCCAGGTGTTTGACAACATGGGGTGCACCGTTTATTTCTAGCACCATGCCACGCTTAAGTTCACTTGCTTTTGGCATATGAATTCCTGATTCAGATTATTTTATGTGGTTTGATAATAAAAGATAAAAAATAACAGGGTCATCTGTCAACTCGAGCGACCGCCAATAGCAGTTCGCGTATCTCATCAGCACGACCGACTTCCTCCAGGCGACTCCAGAGTCGTTCAATAGTTCTGGCATCCACATAACCTGATACTACAGTCCCCCAGCCTTGGTCCGAACGGAATCTATCCACGGCACTAATCACATCATTATCGTAAACATTGAGTAATGGACTATTCAATAAAATTTCAGATGTCTCCGCCTGGTAGTATCCAAGTGCATGGAGAATAATTTTGAGCTGTACCACATCATTTCCCTTAAACTGTCGAATTTCTCTGAAGCCTAATGTTTCGGATATGGTGTCATAGATACGGCGTAGTTCGACTACTGGTTCTGAATGTTCACACACATTTATATCGACACCAATTTGGTCTGGGCGGCGAGTCCTACCAGGACGCGGATCAGCGACGAGTACAGCAGCGGACTGCGATTCACCATGGCGACCGTCTCCACCGAGAACCTGTCCAGAATAAATAGCTTCGATCAGTCTATCTGCAAGATGTCGATGTCTTCCTTCACTACGTTCGAACGATTCCGCAACGGCATCGACTACGTGGGTTCCTACTAGTGAATTTCCCTGTACTGCATAATTTGTACCGGTACGCATGGCTACCCAGTCACCTTGAGTTTCTGAGCCGTATTGTTCAGAACCTGTCCATTGTGCTGTTTTGCCATGTATATCAATGACACCAGCTTGTCGATGCTCCCTACCTTCATCGTCTGCAACCACCCGGTT
>CAUZRI010000124.1:0-5602 GCA_963582285.1 Gammaproteobacteria bacterium
AAATGAATTTCTGAACCTTGCTTCAATTAATGGATTTAAACCAGTTCAACACTGGTTAGATGCCGAGGGGTTATTTGCTATGTATCTATTTTCCGCAATCTAAATTTTTACTTTCGATAACAATTTTAATCAACTTATCTTGCTCCTAGTATTAAATGAATTTGTTTAATATCTGTAATTTCCTATATATCTTCAAATTGCACTGAATTGCTCTGCACTATATTATCTGTGGTAATAAGAATATTCCTCGGGGGAAATAAGAATGATTATCTATGGCGTAGCACTATTATCTGTTTGTCTGGTATTGGGACAGTATATAGGTGAGTTACTTGGCGATTTTATTGGTGTACAAGCAAATGTCGGAGGAGTAGGTATAGCAATGCTTTTTCTAGTAATTGCTTGCAGCTCATCCCGATTCAAATCGTTAACTGAAGGTGCATCTGGAATAGGAATAAAATTCTGGAGCGCTATGTATATACCTATAGTTGTCGCTATGGCCGCGAGACAAAATGTCGTCGCTGCGGTTGATGGTGGTTTACTTGCCTTGTTGGCCGGTACTACAGCCGTCGTAGTAAGTTTTGCATTAGTGCCTGTTATTAGCAAAATTGGGACTCAAAGTGAACCGCTTCCCCCGTTGGGTTCAGATGCTGGTGACAATAATAAAGGAGAAAGCTAAATGGAACTCCTTGAATCTGTTTTTATCAAGAACGGGCTGGTTGTTGCATTCGCTGCTGTTGGTATCGTCGTCTGGTTTTCATATTTTATTTCTAATAAACTAACAAATGGACGTATACATGGGTCGGCTATTGCAATTTCTTTGGGTCTGGTAGCTGCATATTGTGGTGGTGCATTAACCGGAGGTAAAACAGGCGTTGCAGATATAGGTTTACTGACTGGTGTAGGCCTGATGGGTGGCGGCATGATGCGAGATTTTGCAATTGTTGCCACGGCATTTGGAGTACATATTGGTGAATTGAAAAAGGCTGGCTTGGCTGGTGTTATTTCTATTTTTGCAGGTGTAATCGTCTCTTTTATAGTTGGTGCAGCTATCGCTGTTATGTTTGGCTATACTGATGCTATCAGCATTACTACTATTGGTGCAGGTGCTGTGACATATATTGTCGGGCCTGTTACCGGCACAGCAATTGGTGCCAGTTCTGAAATCATTGCCCTCAGTGTTGCCGCAGGATTGGTGAAATCTATCCTGGTAATGATTGGTACCCCGATGGTTGCAAAATATATTGGTCTGAATAATCCTCAATCTGCGATGGTATTTGGTGGGCTCATGGGTACTACCAGTGGCGTTGCAGGTGGTTTAGCCGCTACAGACCCAAGATTAGTACCTTATGGTGCGATGACAGCAACTTTCTACACTGGCGTAGGGTGCTTAATGGGACCATCAGTTTTATTTCTGATAGTAAATGCTATCTATTAATTTAAATGATAAAGACAATTATAAAATGTTAACCAAAGGAAAAACTTGAATGATATCGTTTCAATATCTTGATGATGACAATGAAAAGACCGCATTGCTTGATGGTGATAGCACCTATAGCTACTCGGAATTAAATGAACGGATTAATCGAATAGCCACTGGCCTGTTAGGTGAGAAGGATGATCTCGATGAAGAACGTATTGCGTTTCTGATTCCTGGCAGTCTGGATTATGTCACACTGTTATTTGGTGTGTGGCGTGCTGGCGGCATTGCAGTACCGTTAAACGTAAGTTCCGCGATTCCTGAGTTAGAACATGCCTTGACATGTGCCAGGGTTAATCGAATTGTCGCCAATGTCGAATATCAGAAAAATCTTACTGAATTATGTAAACGGCTAGATATCGAGCTAAAAACAGTGAGTGATATTACATCTGAAAATACTGGAACGTTACCTGAGTTATCACTAGATCGACGCGCCATGATCCTGTTTACCAGCGGCACCACTAATAAACCCAAGGGTGTAGTCAGTACACATAAGAATATACGTGCTCAGATTACCAGCCTAATTGAGGCATGGTCATGGCAAAGTGAGGATACAATTCCTCTGTTTCTACCTCTACATCATATACACGGCATTATCAATGTCCTCTGTTGTGCTATCTGGTCCGGAGCAACTGTTACGCTTTTTCCTAAATTTGATATTGACGCCATATTGGATCAGGTTGTAAAGGGTAGTTACTCAGTATTCATGGCAGTTCCCACGATATACGTAAAAATGATTCAGCACCTGGAATCTCTGGATAAGGAGAAACAATCCGCAATTACTGATGGGTTCAAGGGAATGCGTTTGAATATATCAGGTTCAGCTGCCTGTCCTGTTAAAGTTTATAACCAGTGGCTGGAATTAACAGGTCAAGTTCTCTTGGAACGTTATGGCATGACAGAGATTGGTATGGCTATATCCAATCCTTATGATGGTGAACGACGTGCAGGTGCCGTAGGTGTTTCTTTACCTGGAGTTGATGTAAATATATTTGATGAAGAAAACAAGCTTATCAATGCGGAAGATATACCCGGGGAGATCCGCATCAAGGGTGACAATGTGTTTCTTGAGTATTGGGATAACCCGAAAGCAACTACAGACAGTTACCACGACGGATGGTTTTGTACCGGAGATGTGGCGGTTCTCGAATCAGGATACTATCGCATCATGGGTCGATCATCGGTCGATATAATAAAATCCGGTGGTTACAAATTATCAGCATTAGAAATCGAAGGAACATTACTAAATCATGATGACATTGCCGAGTGTGCGGTGATCGGTGTAGAAGATGAAATGTGGGGAGAAGCTGTCACAGCATTTCTGGTATTAAAACCAGGGCGAGAATTAAGTTATGATGATCTAAAGTCCTGGTGCGAAGACTTGATGTCAACCTACAAAGTGCCAAAAAAGATTATTTTAGTTGAATCACTCCCACGTAACGCTATGGGGAAAATCACCAAACCCACATTAAAAGAGATGTTATAAACTACATATCAAGTCATTTAAGAATCCTCTTAAGCATTACACATTAGCGATATTATAAAAGTATAATATGTGAATAAAAACTACGATGAAAAAGTAGTAGCTGATTTTGGACACGAATGGTCTGTCTTCGATCAGTCGGACGTACCGGAACATGAACTTCATGATACGTTTAAACAATACTTCTCAATATTTCCATTTAATATTTTAAATGAACATGCTGAAGGATTTGATCTGGGTTGTGGTAGCGGCCGATGGGCGAGATTTATATCACCCATGGTTAGAAAATTACATTGCATAGATCCAAGTTCAAAGGCACTTGACGTTGCGCGTAAAAATCTTACAGAATCTAAAAATTGCAGTTTTTATCTGGCATCGGTTGACGAAATTCCATTAACGGACAATTCAATGGATTTCGGCTACTCACTCGGTGTTCTGCATCACATTCCGGATACGCAAAAAGGGATAGATCAGTGTGTCAAATTTTTAAAACCTGGTGCACCACTTCTACTTTACCTCTATTACGCATTTGACAACCGCCCATTCTGGTTCAAGTACATATGGTATATTAGCGATGTTCTCAGAAAAATAGTCTCCATATTTCCAAATAAAATAAAGTATTTTATTTGCCAGATAATTGCTGCTGTTATATATTTTCCACTTGCAAAAATAGCTTTACTAATTGAAAAATTTGGCATTAACCCCAGCAGTTTTCCGCTATCTGCGTACAGAAATAAATCCCTCTATACCATGCGTACTGATGCTCTGGATCGGTTTGGTACGCGCCTGGAAAAACGATTTACTCAAGAGCAAATCATGAAAATGATGATAAATGCCGGGCTGGATAAAATTATATTTAATAGTAATGAACCCTACTGGTGTGCCCTTGGGTTTAAAACAATTGTATAAATTAATTAGAAACATCATTTTTTATCGTAATTTGTTTTATACTACTCATTTTACTTAATAAGTAATTATCCAATGAATGCCAGCGAAAATAATCGAATATTTCTGCCTTATAAACTGGGACAATTAACGGGAATTATTGCAGGTGTGATTGCCTCATTATTGTGGATGATGACACTTTGGATACCTGATGCTTCATTCTCATTCAATATTGCAAGTATGGCAGTCGTTCTATTGATGATTATATTGGCTATTATTGCGATCGTTGCATCTCTAAAAGGACATGCTACGGTACTGATCGTGATGTTCGGTATTTCGTTTTTCCCCATTGGACTTTATGTGCTTGGCATCCCACACTGGATACAATGGGTAGGACTAGCGAATATTGGTTATTTACTGGCGGGAGTAATTATCTGGCGATTCAAACCGCACACTACTGTAGAAAGGGCTAGTCCTGACCCGGTGGAATAATTGGTGTTGAACGAACCACATCTATGTTCTGGGCACGATTTCGCAAGGTATGATCCATTATAACTATTGCTAGCATGGCTTCGGCTATGGGCACTCCACGGATCCCGACGCAGGGGTCATGACGTCCAGTAGTAAGGACTTCGACCGGCGCACCACTTATATCAACTGTCTGTCCCGGGATTCGAATACTTGAGGTAGGTTTAAGTGCAATACTAACTTTAACATTCTGACCTGAAGAAATTCCACCTAATGTTCCACCCGAATTATTTCCCAGAAATCCATCGGGGGTTATTTCATCGCGATGTTCTGTCCCCTTCTGTTCAACAGACTTAAATCCTGCGCCAATCTCTATTGCCTTAACAGCATTTATGCTCATCATCGCCTTGGCGATATCAGCATCTAGCCTGTCAAATATAGGCTCACCAAGTCCTACTGGTACGTTTTCTGCGATTATATTTATACGGGCGCCCACGGAGTTACCTTCTTTACGTAATGCATCCATGTAATTTTCCAATCCCTGAACTGCTGTAGGATCTGCACAAAAGAAGGCATTCTTCTCTAGTTCGTCCCAGTCTTTAAGATCGAGTTTAATTGTGCCGAGCTGTGCGAGGTAGGCACGTATTATAATATTATATTTTTCCAGCAAGTATTTTTTTGCGATCGCGCCCGCAGCAACCCGCATACATGTCTCACGCGCGGAAGCCCTACCGCCACCGTGATAATCGCGAAAACCATATTTTTGTTGATAGGTATAATCTGCATGGCCAGGTCGAAACCTATCCATAATATTCGAATAGTCTTTGGAACGTTGATCTTCGTTCTCAATCATCATTCCAATAGGTGTCCCAGTTGTTTTTCCTTCGAATACGCCTGAAATGATCTCGACCGTATCCGATTCCCTACGCTGAGTGACATGGCGTGATTTTCCAGGTTTTCGTCTATCCAGGTCATTTTGAATATCTGCTTCGGAAAGTGCCATTCCGGGAGGACAGCCATCAACGATGCATAAGTATCCCTTGCCATGGCTTTCACCACTTGCAGTTACAGTAAAAAGTTTTCCAAATGTATTTCCTGACATGGGGATATATTAGCAGGTTTCATTATTCAGGTCTTAGGCAAAATGTCTAATAATTCAAAGATATTTACCAAAAAGGAGACATAGTTCACTAAGAAACTAAGGAGTTATATCAAATTTATTTTTAACAAATATTTTTTACTTATTGAATTATATTTTATAAGTTAAGTTAAAAATTATTAAAATCTAC
>CAUZRI010000125.1:0-5581 GCA_963582285.1 Gammaproteobacteria bacterium
CCTGATTCATCAGCATGATCAAGGATACGTCGTCTGCGGTTTATCTCTCTTTCATCGGTCGTCATTTTCTGGTCCTCCGTGTGAGTTAAAATACACGGAGTGTCCAAAAGGTTCCTACATTCCTACAGATTAATGCTGAGCTCACATATTTGTATTGCCGTGACCATCGTGGAATGTGAAGACGACAAAGGTGAACGGAGTTTTCAGTCCAAATGTCCTCCCGGGACAACCCAGATAGATGTCCGACAGATCAATACAGGCTCACAGCCGTCAACACCTGATGATGTCGAGACGCTAACATCAATCCTCTACACGGTTCCCGGATGTGCAGTCTGTGGAGATGTTCAGGAGTTTCTTGAATCTAGAAATGTTATCGTTACTGTCAAGGATGCCAGTTCTCTACAGGTAGTTCAGGATGAGCTAAGGGAATTAACCGGAGAACTTCGGGTTCCTGTGGTCACTATTGGTGATAACATTCTTAGGGGATATAATCGGGCAGAACTTACAGCTGCACTTGAATCAATGGGATATAGTCCCGAATAACAATTAGTTGCCTGGAAGTTGTCCTTTTTTATGTCTCTAATTTGTTAATGTTGCGGATTTTGATTCCTTCACAAGTTCTCTAGGAAGAGAAAATACTACAGTTTCTTTTATTCCGGGTGCATTAATTACCTTTGCATCAGTAAGACCTTTTATTCGTCCTATTACCTCTTCAACCAGGATCTCAGGTGCTGATGCACCTGCAGTAACGCCGATGCTCTTTTTGTTTTCTAACCACTCTTCCTGAATCTCTGAGGCATCATCGATTAAATACGCAGGAACCCCTTTTTTCTGCGAAATTTCCATGAGTCGGGTTGAATTGGAGCTATTTTGAGAACCAACCACCAGGATCAAATCACAGGCAATGGTCAGTTTTTTCACTGCATCCTGGCGATTTTGCGTGGCATAACAAATGTCTTCTTTCTTTGGTCCATGAATATTCGGAAAACGCTTTCTTAAGGCATCAATCACCTCTGCTGTATCGTCCATAGAGAGCGTGGTTTGCGTCACAAATGCAAGAAAATAAGGATTTTTAACCTCTAGCTTACTTACATCTTCCACGGACTCCACCAGGTACATTCCCCCGGTCCCATTTTTACTATGGTATTGACCTAATGTGCCTTCTACTTCAGGGTGGCCTGCATGACCAATTAACACACATTCCCTGCCATCTTGTTGATACCGGTCGACTTCCATGTGTACCTTGGTGACCAGTGGACAGATGGCATCAAATACTCGCAATTCACGTCGGGAGGCCTCCTCCCTAACAGCAATAGAAACACCATGGGCGCTAAAAATTACCGTTGAGTTATCCGGCACTTCATCCAATTCTTCGACGAATACAGCCCCCATATCCCGGAGTTTATTTACCACATATTTATTATGTACAACCTCGTGTCGTACATAAACCGGTGCGCCATATATTTCTAACGCACGTTCGACAATCTCGATAGCCCTATCGACTCCGGCACAAAATCCACGTGGGTTTGCCAGGGTTATTTGCATTGATTACTCCTTCTCATTTGATACGCGATCATACACATACATGGATGGGCAAAACAATAAAACATAAAAAAATTGCTCTACACATCTTTGCAAGTGAATAGTACTGCCTCAGTATGCTCATTTTTTGATATATCCAGAATGGGTAGATACGCTGGCCTGGTCAAACCAGAATGAATCAATGATTAACATGACGACACCGATACTAATCGCTGAATCTGCAACATTAAAGACTGGCCAGTGCCATTTATCGTAATAAACATCAACAAAATCAATTACATATGATAGGAATATACGGTCGATGAGATTACCTACAGCACCGCCCAGGATTAATGCCAAGGCAATCGCCAACCATATACCTGTTGAAGGTTGTTTTTTTAACCAAAAAATCAACAATATACTAATACCACTACTCAAGCTGATAAATAGCCACCGTTGCCACCCTCCCGCATCACTTAAAAAACTGAAGGCTGCGCCAGTATTGTGAACATAAGTGAAATTTATACCCGGGATAACCTGGATTGACTCATACAATTCAAATTGTTGGCTAATATAAAACTTCGTCACCTGATCAATAATCATAATTACTATAGAGAGCCAAACCCATTTTATTGCACTAGCTTTCATAATTTCGGGGCTCGGGGCTCGGGGCTCGTATTTTGTTGTGCGGCCCTCGAAACTCGGGACTTGGGATCCGCGACTCGTTGCCCTTTGATGTCATACTGGTGAAAGCCAGTATCCAATCTATAAAATGACAGCCAGACAGGCAAACATTACGCTTAGTTGCAATCAAGATTTCCCTATAAGGCATTTTAATCCTTAGATGCATAGTGTGCATTACTCACAACGACCAGGCGTGAGGCTGAAAATAATCAAGCATAAAGTCGCGTCTCCCCGGCTGCATCGACATTATCTACACAACGCAGGCATAACTGCGGATGATTTTGGTCGTTACCCACATCCTCTCGATGATGCCAACATCGAATACACTTTTCATGTTCTGATACAGTCGCCAATACCCAAACATCTTCTAACTCTGTCTGTTTTGCGTCATCAGGTTTTTCATCTATATTAAATACCCTGGCATCAGAGGTAATCAGCACAAATCTCAATTCATCATCCAGCGATGCCAATGCATTAGATATTTCATTATTACAGTAAATAGAGACCTCAGCGTCTAATGACGAGCCTATCAATCCATCTGATCGTAACCGTTCCAGTACTTTACTTGATTCATCTCGTACTGCGATAATTTTTTGCCATGCGTTATTATCTGAATCGGCGAGTTTGGGAAACTGCGTATACCAGTCGTCTAAAAAAACTGAATCAGGTCGTTTACCAGGTAAGTGCTGCCAGATTTCATCTGCAGTAAAACTTAAGATAGGTGCGATCCAACGTACAAAAGATTCTGCGATGTAGTACAAGGCTGTTTGGGACGAACGCCGTGCAATACTGTTTACCTGTGTGGTATAGATACGATCTTTAATTATATCCAGATAAAAATTACCCAAGATAACGACACAAAAATGATGCAGTTTTTGGTAAATGGTATGAAATTGAAACGTATCATAGGCTTCAATGATCTCTTCCTGCATTTTGATGGCCTGATTAATTACCCATCGATCCAGATCCAGTAACTCTTCTGGTTTAATAATATCGCGTGACGGTTCAAAACCATCCAGATTAGACAGTAAATAACGAATTGTATTTCGAATTCGACGATAGGCATCCGCTGTACGTTTCATAATTTCATCCGAAACGCTCATTTCTCCCCGGTAATCTGTTGCTGCTACCCATAAGCGAAGGACATCTGCACCCATAGTTTTCATAACCGTTTGTGGTGCAACAACATTGCCCTGGGACTTGGACATCTTCTTGCCCTTGGCATCTACGGCAAAGCCATGAGTTAGTACATTTTTATAAGGTGCAACGTTATTGATACCAACGGATGTTAACAAGGAAGACTGGAACCAGCCTCGATGTTGATCAGAACCTTCCAGATATAAATCTGCAGGGAATTGTAGTCGAGGATCAGTATCCAGTACCGAGGCATGGGTTACACCTGAATCAAACCACACATCCAGAATATCTGTCACTTTATCGAAATCATCCGCATCAGGACCAAGCAACGAATGTGCATCAAGATCATACCAGGCATCCACACCATCAGACTCTATCAGCTTTGCTGATTGCTCTATTAATTTCATCGTATCAGGATGCAATTTACCGGTGTCTTTGTGCACAAACACAGCGATAGGAACACCCCAGGTCCTTTGACGCGAAATACACCAGTCTGTCCGGTCAGAGACCATTTTTTCTATACGTTGTTTTCCCCAGGAGGGTGTCCAATTAACATTGTTAATTTCATTTAATGCATTTTCTCTTAATTTATTGTCGTCCATGCTGAAGAACCACTGTGGCGTTGCCCTGAAGATAATAGGTGTTTTATGCCGCCAGCAATGAGGATAGCTATGCTCAATATTTTCAAAATTGACCAAATTATTTTTCTCTTTCAAAACTTCTATCACATGGTCATTGGCCTTGAACACGAATTCTCCGGCAAAAAATTCTGTTCCTTCTACAAAACAACCATTTGCAGCAACGGGATTTTCTACTGGTAATTTATATTGCATTCCAACCACATAATCATCCATGCCATGACCAGGCGCGGTATGTACCGCCCCAGTACCTGATTCAGTGGTTACGTGATGTCCAAGCACTACCGGAACGAGACGCTGGTAAAAGGGATGTTCCAGAATCAATCCTTCCAGCAATTGTCCCTTGAATGTTTTAATTACTTCTATTTTTTTATAGCTAAATCTTGCGATGCAGTCGTCCAAAAGATCTGCTGCCAGGATTTGGAATTCCACTTCAGCATCATTGAAAATCTTAACAAGGTTGTAATCTAGATTTGGATTCAATGCGACTGCCTGATTCGCGGGCAATGTCCATGGGGTGGTAGTCCAGATGACGATCGATACAGTGTTGCCTTCAAAACAAGTCGTATCAGTATCAATCTTGTTGCAAAGATCTGATAGGTCATCAATCTTAAACCTGACATCAACTGCTGGAGATTGTTTGTCCTGGTATTCCACCTCTGCTTCGGCAAGTGCGGAGCTACAATCCGTGCACCAGTGAACAGGTTTAAAACCTTTAACAAGATGACCTGCATGGATCATTTTACCCAGGGCCCTGACTATGTTTGCCTCAGTAGAGAAATCCATCGTAGTGTAAGGCCTTTGCCAATCACCAAATACACCCAGTCGGATAAAATCCGTACGCTGACTATCAATTTGTTTAAGTGCATAGTTGCGACAATTTTCACGAAAGCTACGGGCATCCACTTTTTGTCCCGCTTTGCCTATTTTTTTCTCTACCTGTAATTCAATAGGTAAACCATGGCAGTCCCAACCAGGGACATAGGGCGCATCGAATCCACTGAATCCTTTTGCCTTGACGATAATATCCTTCAGAATTTTATTGACTGCATGCCCAAT
The DNA here is from genome assembly GCA_963582285.1 of Gammaproteobacteria bacterium. Classification (GTDB taxonomy): domain Bacteria; phylum Pseudomonadota; class Gammaproteobacteria; order Eutrophobiales; family Eutrophobiaceae; genus Eutrophobius. The sequence goes on from CAUZRI010000125.1 coordinate 5,040, forward strand.
ATGGATCTCACCATTCGCATATGGAGGACCATCATGAAGAATATATAAAGGCTGACCTGCCTTTGCATCCCTGATAGCTTGATATAATCCCATCACCTCCCAACGCTGCAACATCGCTGGTTCGCGTCGGTTAAGATTGCCCTTCATAGGAAAATCTGTCTTGGGTAAATTTAATGTGTCTTTGTAATTACTCATTCCTTATCCATTTTTAATTTTTCTTCAATTACGTGCTTTCTATGGTTAATATGTTACACGTAATAGGCTTAATATTTTAACTCGTTGCCGGTACTATATTATTCAATTTAGTTATGCTGACTCCAAAGAATATTATCGCGTAACCATAAGTTCCTAAATTTAAATACTTACGCTTTCGACAAGAACACCTTTGCTTTTTTTACATCTTTTTCCATCTGCTCACAAAGGGCCTCAACTGAATGAAAGTTTAATTCATCTCTGAGTTTTTTTACGAACTCCACGCGTATTCGCCTTCCATATATTTCCTGCTCAAAATCAAATATGAATGTCTCAAGCAGTAATTTATC
>CAUZRI010000126.1:0-5519 GCA_963582285.1 Gammaproteobacteria bacterium
TGAAAAAATGATTAGGCGCCCTTAATTTGTTTGAAATGATTCATAAGGAAAATTATGAAAGCGATTGTATTGGAAAAAATTGGCGGACCAGAAAAATTACAAGTAAAGGAGGTTGAAACTCCTAAACCTGGTGCTGGAGAGGTGAGAGTTTCTATCAAGGCCTCTGCATTAAATAGACGGGATTTGTGGATAACTATGGGTCTTTATCCTGGAATACAATTACCCTGTATAACTGGCTCTGATGGTGCTGGAACCATTGATATGATTGGCGATGGGGTAGATGTATCTTTAATGGGAAAAGAGGTTGTGATCTATCCAGCCTTGGGGTGGGGAGATAGTCCTTGTGCATATGGACCAGAATTTCGAGTGTTAGGTATGCCTGAACAGGGTACCTTTGCAGAGTTTATTTGCATTCCAGCTGAGAATGTTTTTGAAAAACCTGCTCATTTAAATTGGGAGCAAGCTGCTGCTATTCCGGTTGCTGGATTAACTTCGTGGCGTAGTGTTATTACTCATGGCGAAATTAAAAAAGGTCACCGAGTTTTAATCACAGGGGCAGGTGGTGGCGTAGCCTCCTTTGCATTACTTTGGTGTATAAATCTTGGCGCAGATGTTTATGTGAGTAGTGGCAGTGAAGATAAGCTAAACTGGGCCAGGAATTTAGGTGTGATTGATGGTGTAAATTATAACGACAAAAACTGTTACAAAGATTTGTCTAAGAGAGTTGGTGGTTTTGATGTAATTATTGATAGTTCTGGAGGCGATAGCATGAATGAATTATTAGGTTCACTAAAGCATGCGGGTCGCTACGTATTCTTTGGCGCAACTAAAATGAACCCCTCAACAGGACTGGAAATGGCAAAATTATTTTTCCGCCATATTCGTATCCAGGGGACCACTATGGGTACTTCGCAGGAATTCGGTGGAATGATGGAATTCATCAACAAAAATAAAATAGTGCCAGTAATCGATCAGATTTTTTCATTAGAACAAGTTGTTGAGGCACACCGTCTGATGGAAAACTACAGTCAAACTGGAAAAATAATTCTTAATCATGAGCATGCTTAGAAAATCTTGGTTAAAAAAATTTTGTAAAACATGAAAAATTTTGCAACTGACAATCTAACAATCGGAATAATTGGTGCCGGTATTATGGGTAGGGGCATAGCTCAAATAGCCGCGCTCTCAGGAATAAACGTTATTCTATATGACATTGAGCAATCTGCCTGTGATGATGCTATAAATTTTATTCATAAAATGCTGGATCGTGCTGTAGAAAAAGGCAAGCTGGAGTTAAATAATGCCGATTTATCAAAACAGAATTTATCAAACACCATTGAGATTAAAGATCTTGAAGGTTGTGATGTAATTGTTGAAGCTATAATTGAAAATTTAGATATAAAGCAGTCTTTATTTAAAGATTTGGAAAGTATTGTAAGTCCCAACTGTATCTTAGCGACAAATACATCTTCCCTTTCCGTTACGTCAATTGCATCTGTTTGTAAAAATCCAGATCGTGTTGCCGGGTTACATTTTTTTAATCCTGTTCCATTAATGAAATTAGCTGAAGTGATTAAGGGAGTCAAAACAACTGATGCTGTGATTAATGAATTATATAGTTTGGTTGTTAAATTTGGTCATAACCCTGTAAAAGTAACTGATTCCCCAGGGTTTCTGGTTAATCATTGCGGCAGAGGTCTAATTACTGAAGGTTTACGTTTGTTATTCGAAAATGTAACAGATCCTCAAACAATTGACGCTGTAATGAGAGATTGTGCAGGTTTTCGTATGGGGCCATTTGAACTGATGGACTTGACAGGATTGGACGTTACATTTCCTGCTACAGAACAGATTTATCATCAATATTTTAATGAGGCACGGTTAAGACCTACACCATTACAAAAACAGAGATATGCCGCCGGATTATATGGCCGTAAAACCGGTGAAGGTTTTTATCGCTACGAGGATAACCAAAAGATTTTGACTAAAGATTCAGAAATTAAGCTGAGAAAAAGTAATTCACAATTCTGGCTAACCTCCAATTGTGATCCTGAGCTTCGTAAAAAGGTAATTCAGCTCTTTAACAGTGCAGATTGCCAATTGGATGAATCCGATAAACCAGAGTTGGCTAGTATTGTTGTTGTTATTCCTTTGGGAATGGATGTTTCAACAGTTGTATTGCAGGAGGGATTAGACCCCGTTAGGACTATCGGTATAGATCCCTTATTTAATTTTGATAAACGAATCGTCCTAATGTCCAATCCCGCAACAAGTGTGGATGTAATCAATGATGCAGTATCAATGCTTTCGGTTACAGAAAAGTCGATTTCCGTGATACGCGATAGTGCCGGATTTATTGCACAACGGATTCTCGCTACAATTATTAATATTGCATGTGATATTGCGCAGCAAGGAATTGCAAGACCTGAGGATATTGATAAAAGTGCAAAACTGGGGCTTGGCTATCCAGAGGGTCCATTAGAAGCAGGTGATAGGATTGGGACAGGTAATATATTAACTATTCTTAATAATATACAGGAATGTTACGGAGACATGAGATATCGACCGAGCCCGTGGTTGCGGCGACGAAGTCAGCTGAGATTATCATTACTTCATGTTGAATAATAATTGCGTATATAAACAGGTTTACTGCCTTGTAGCATCAGGAGTGAGTAAATGAGTGATGCATATATATATGATGGAATCCGTACTCCTTTTGGAAGGCAAGGTGGGGTACTCGCAAATATGCGGCCAGACAATTTGTTGGCATTGGTCATTAAATCCCTTGTAGAGAGCAATTCCATAAATGGAGAATTATTGGAAGACGTCATTGCGGGAAATACCAACCAGGCTGGTGAAGATTCTCGTAATATTGCACGTAATGCGGCGCTATTATCAGGTCTTCCATTATCGGTTGCTGGTATTTCTGTCAACAGGCTTTGCGGTAGTGGTGTATCAGCAGTTTTGGATGCAGCACGTGCAGTTAGGTGCAATGAAGGTGAATTATTTGTCGCTTGTGGTATTGAAAGTATGAGTCGAGCGCCTTGGGTCATTGGAAAAGCTGAGTCAGCCTACTCACGAGATCAGAAAATGTTTGATTCAACCTTGGGTTGGCGTTTTCCAAATAAAAGTCTAACGGGCATTTATGGCGCTGAAAGTAACACTGAAACTGCTGAAAATATTGCCACTGATATTGGAATAACCCGTAAAGACAGTGATATCTTTGCTTTGGCATCTCAACAGAAATATGAAGCTGCAAGAATATCTGGTTTTTATCAGGAAGAAATATTAACAGTTAAAGTACCTGCCACCCGTCGAAAGGACGCTGCGATTTTAGTAGCGGAGGATGAACATCCTCGTCCAGAAACATCTTTCGATAAACTTAGCGCTCTGAACCCCTTATTTGAAGGAGGAGTCGTTACAGCAGGTAATGCCTCCGGCATAAATGATGGTGCAGCCGCATTACTGGTTGGAAATCGGCGTATAGGCGAAAAACTTGGTCTGAAACCACGAGGAAGGGTTACATCAGGCGCCGTTGTAGGTGTTGAGCCACGACTTATGGGGTTAGGGCCTGTGCCAGCTACACTAAAAGTACTAGAACGTGCGGGATTGAGCTTGGATGATATGGACGTAATAGAGATAAATGAGGCATTTGCAACACAGGTATTGGGTTGTCTAAAGCAAATGAAATTGTCTTTTGATGATGATCGCATAAACCCAAACGGTGGTGCTATAGCCATTGGCCATCCACTTGGAGCATCCGGGGCACGTTTGGTGCTGACTGCACTGCGTCAATTAGAAAAAACCAATAAACGTTATGCACTTGTTACGATGTGCATTGGAATTGGCCAGGGAATTGCGGCAGTAATAGAACGGATAGATGAATAAGCACTATCCAAAACTGTATAAACAGTTGTTTAAAATAAGGATATCTTGGTGTTATTATATGAATAATATTATATATTTCAGTAAGTTATAATATTCAATCATTGAAAATCTCACTAGGTAGGGGCTAATATCTAGGCGTTATTAGAAATATTTCTTGGAAAATACACTTGATTTCAATGGTTTTTTTTACGTCATATTATTATGTTTATATAATTGATTTTCGGTAATCTAGGCCGTTCGTAATTCGCTGAATCTTAAAGATTTTTTACTAAGAAAATAAATCCTGAATTCAGTTGACCGGGCAGGGTCTAGGTGTATAATCCCGCGTCTCGGTCGAGGTCTTATGCCTCGACTTTTTGTTCTTTAAAAATCAGATCAAGAAAATTGTGTGGGTGCTTACATCGACTGGTTGTTTCACTAGTAAACTATCGGTGCAAGCAAACATGAAATAAACGTCAATTTGCGAACATCGAGCCAAGATTAGCTGCCTTTAGCAGTGTAGTACTTAAACTGAAGAGTTTGATCATGGCTCAGATTGAACGCTGGCGGTATGCTTAACACATGCAAGTCGAACGGTAACAGGCAGGAGCTTGCTCTTGCGCTGACGAGTGGCGGACGGGTGAGTAATGCATAGGAATCTGCCCAGTAGCGGGGGACAACTTAGGGAAACTTAAGCTAATACCGCATACGCCCTACGGGGGAAAGCAGGGGATCTTCGGACCTTGCACTATTGGATGAGCCTATGTCTGATTAGCTTGTTGGTGGGGTAAAAGCCTACCAAGGCGACGATCAGTAGCTGGTCTGAGAGGACGATCAGCCACACTGGGACTGAGACACGGCCCAGACTCCTACGGGAGGCAGCAGTGGGGAATATTGGACAATGGGGGCAACCCTGATCCAGCAATACCGCGTGTGTGAAGAAGGCCTGCGGGTTGTAAAGCACTTTCAGTAGGGACGAAAAACTAAGAATTAATACTTCTTAACTTGACTTAACCTACAGAAGAAGCACCGGCTAACTCCGTGCCAGCAGCCGCGGTAATACGGAGGGTGCGAGCGTTAATCGGAATTACTGGGCGTAAAGGGCGCGTAGGTGGTTTGGTAAGTCAGATGTGAAATCCCTGGGCTTAACCTGGGAATTGCATTTGATACTGTCAGACTAGAGTGTGGTAGAGGTAAGCGGAATTCCCGGTGTAGCGGTGAAATGCGTAGATATCGGGAAGAACATCAGTGGCGAAGGCGGCTTACTGGATCAACACTGACACTGAGGCGCGAAAGCGTGGGTAGCAAACAGGATTAGATACCCTGGTAGTCCACGCCCTAAACGATGTCGACTAGCCGTTGGGCTCATTATAAGAGTTTAGTGGCGCAGTTAACGCGATAAGTCGACCGCCTGGGGAGTACGGCCGCAAGGCTAAAACTCAAATGAATTGACGGGGGCCCGCACAAGCGGTGGAGCATGTGGTTTAATTCGATGCAACGCGAAGAACCTTACCTGCCCTTGACATCCTCGGAAGGATCCAGAAATGGGTCTGTGCCTTCGGGAACCGAGAGACAGGTGCTGCATGGCTGTCGTCAGCTCGTGTCGTGAGATGTTGGGTTAAGTCCCGTAACGAGCGCAACCCCTATCCTTA
>CAUZRI010000127.1:0-5509 GCA_963582285.1 Gammaproteobacteria bacterium
GTTTAACAGTCTTAACATACAACGAACTCTGAAATTTATATTCCTGTTTACACTTATATTCAACGTGTTAATTCATGGGACATATGCTGAAGGATTACAGTTTAAGTCGAACCAACAAAATTTCGAAGTTGAAATAGTTGCAGAGGGACTCAGTCACCCCTGGGGCATGGTATTTCTTGCTGAAGCTGATCTACTGATCACAGAACGGACGGGTAAGTTACGATACATCAAGAATTGGCAATTATTGGATGACGCGATCACTGGATTGCCAGATATTCACGAGATAAATCAGGGCGGCTTATTGGGTATTGCCCTGCACCCTGAATTTAATACTAACCACCTGGTGTATTTGTCTTATGCTGGTGAAGAGAGACGAAAATACGGCACGGAAGTATTGCGAGGAACCCTGGCAGGAGAAAATCTCAGTAATATTGAAGTCATATTCAAGGCATTACCAAAAGTAGATCGAGGTTATCATTTTGGCTCCAGGTTGGTGTTCGCAGCAGACGGCAAGCTATTTATTTCCCTGGGAGACCGTGGTGCCAACCCTGGATTGGGTCGCGGCCACCCGGCTCAAAAACTGAATAGTCATTTAGGTTCCCTGATCCGGATTAATGATGATGGCAGTATACCGTCTGACAATCCTTTTGTAGGGCGGCCAGGTTACAAACCTGAAATATACACCTATGGTAATCGTAATATGCAGGGCATGGTTTTGCATCCTGATACCAACCTGATTTGGACCCATGAACATGGCCCTCAGGGTGGAGATGAAATCAACATAATGAAACCCGGTATCAATTATGGCTGGCCTGTAATTACTTACGGCGCAAATTATGGTTCTGGCACAAAAATAGGGGAAGGAACTTTTAATCGTAATATGCAACAACCCATTCATAAATGGGTCCCATCAATCGCACCATCTGGCATGTTATTTTATACTGGAGACCGGTTTCCTCAATGGAAAGGTAACCTTTTCGTAGGGTCATTAAAATTTGGACATTTGGTTCGTTTGGGAATAAGTGGTGATATAATTAACAGTGAAGAACGTCTGTTGAATTTTGAATTTGGTCGAATACGGGATGTGACACAAGGACCTGACGGTAATATTTATCTACTCACTGACAGTTCCAATGGCAAGTTATTGCGCTTAAGCCCGATAGATTAACCCTAACAAAAATAATAATTTAAATATCGAGAGATGTAGGTGTATGCCTCGGTAAATATCGTAATTTCTAATGTAACCCTCTATTGAGTGTAATAAATTCTTGGATACTGGTGTGTGAATGTTCGCATTTTTTGAAAACCTGATTAAACCATTCCCTCCGGCAGAGCCAGTCAGGCCGCCGGATAGTCTGTTTGCGTTTTGCCGGCACTATACCCGTGGCATTGAACCCTATTTGGTTATCATGTCGGTATTAACTGCATTAATTGCGGTAATGGAAATATCCCTGTTTGCATTTTTAGGTCGGTTAGTAGACTGGCTGTCCATCAGTGACCCCTCAACATTTATTGATACTCATAGAGATGAGCTTGTTCGATGGGCCGTGCTCATACTTGTGCTACTGCCAACTGCAATTGCGCTGCATGCCTTGATTGTACACCAAACCTTATTGGGTAATTACCCTATGCGCATTCGTTGGCAGGCTCACCGTTATTTATTAGGGCAGAGCATGTCATTTTATCAAGACGAATTTGCCGGACGTATTTCTACCAAGTTGATGCAAACCTCTCTGGCAGTCAGGGAGGCCGTACTTAAACTATTGGATGTCTTGCTATATGTCACCGTCTATTTTGGTGGGCTGTTAGTAATGATAGCAAGCGCGAATATCAAACTCACAATCCCATTATTTGTCTGGTTAGGGTTATATATTTGTATTTTATCCTATTTCATACCAAAACTTGGTCGTGTTTCTATGAGACAAGCCGATGCCCGTTCAGACATGACCGGACGTATCGTGGATAGCTATACAAATATCAGTACTGTGAAGTTATTTTCTCATTCTCAACGAGAATCTGATTACGCTCAACAAGGAATGGGAAAGTTTCTGGACACAGTACATGAGCAAATGAGATTGGTTACCGCATTGATAGTTTCAGTATGGTCAATCAATGTCGTGATGGTATTTTCCATTTGTGCTCTTTCTATTAATTTATGGATGTCAGCTACCATTACAACGGGGGTTATTGCCTCATCTATCGGACCCGCGATCCGTCTCTTTGGAATGTCACAATGGGTAATGTGGGAATTTTCAGCCCTGTTTGAAAACCTGGGTACGATACAAGACGGAATCAACACTATATCGAGGCCTAAATCAGTGCAGGATATTGAGAATGCGAAACCACTCATCATAAAAGATGGTGAAATTCGATATCAAAATGTTTGTTTTCATTATGGTAAAGGAAAAGGTGTCATTGATAATTTTAGCTTGACGATCAAACACGGAGAAAAAGTTGGCTTGGTGGGACGATCTGGCGCCGGTAAATCTACCCTGGTAAACCTGTTACTACGCTTTCACGATGTCGAAAGTGGTCACATCCTCATAGATAATCAGGACATATCACAGATTGCCCAGGAAACCCTGCGCGAACAAATCGGCATGGTGACACAGGATACCTCCCTGTTACATCGTTCTATTAGAGAAAATATACTGTACGGAAAACCTGGCGCCAGTGAGTCGGCTATGATGAAGGCCGCAGAACAGGCGCGTGCCCATGAATTTATCCCTACACTCTCAGACGCCCATGGCAGACATGGCTACGACGCGCTGGTTGGTGAACGAGGTATAAAATTATCAGGCGGCCAGCGTCAAAGAATCGCCATCGCCAGGGTGTTACTGAAAGATGCGCCTATATTAATCATGGATGAAGCAACTTCCGCTTTGGATTCTGAGGTGGAGGCAGCGATTAGAGAAAACTTCTACAAACTCATGCAGGGCAAAACAGTTATTGCTATCGCACACAGACTATCCACCATTGCCGCAATGGATAGGCTAGTGGTAGTTGATGAGGGCGAAATAATTGAAGAAGGTACACATACATCACTGGTAGCCCGAAATGGACTTTATGCACAGCTCTGGGCCCGTCAATCGGGCGGTTTCATTGCGGAGGATGTAGCTTGATTAACGCGACCGGCGTAGGCTAGAAAATATTCAAAATTATATGATAACCAATATATGAGTATATTAATTATTTCACACCCTGACTGTGCCCTGCACGATATGGGTGATGGTCATCCAGAAAGCCCATTTCGTCTTGACGCAATTGCATCTCAACTTAAGATCCCGGGCATGGAAGATTTATATCAGTATGGTGACGCACCCATGGCAAGTATCGAACAAATTTCCATGGCACATGACAGGAACTATGTCGATGCAGTTTTTTCAGCATCACCAGTCAAGGGCACGGTGCAACTGGACCCTGACACCAGTATGAACCCATACACGCTTACCGCAGCGCGTCGAGCGGCCGGGGCGGTTATTCATGGCATCGACCAGATTATGTCCGGTAAACACAAAAAAGCTTTTTGTAATATAAGGCCCCCAGGACATCATGCAGAACGGAACCGAGCTATGGGTTTTTGTATATTCAATAACATTGCTGTAGGTGCAATTCACGCATTGCAGACACATGGAATAAAAAAAATTGCCATTGTTGACTTTGATGTGCACCACGGTAATGGCACCGAAGATATTTTCAAGGACAACCCGGCGGTAATGCTCTGTTCGAGCTTTCAACATCCGTTTTATCCCTATTCCGGTGCTGACACGCTCTCGGATAATATTATTAACCTGCCTCTACCCGCCGGGACAGACAGCCATGCCTACCGTAATGCCGTTGAAATGCGCTTTCTACCTGCTCTGGAATCCTTTCAACCAGAGTTAGTCATGACCTCAGCGGGTTTCGATGCCCATGTAAATGATCCCCTGGCAGGCTTGAGATTAGTAGAAGATGATTATGCGTGGATCACCTCTAAGGTTAAGGACATTGCAGATCAATTTGCAAACGGTAGGTTAATCTCGGTACTGGAGGGTGGTTATGACCTGGACGCTCTGTCGAGTAGCGTGGTCTCTCATCTGGAGGCAATGGTATAACACAATTAGTACAGGTTCTTATCATTAGCCTACATGCAAAAAAAAGCCGTGAATGCTTATTCACGGCCTTTATTTTGGGTTTATCTATCTTGCGAGCAGTTTATTAAAACCTTTCAATTCACACCAGGTTAGCTTTGAATAACGCTATGGTGCGTGACCATGCTAGTTTTGCTGCGGCCTCATCGTAGCGTGGCGTTGAGTCATTATGAAAACCGTGATTGGTATTTTCATAGATATACGCGTCATACTTTTTGCCATTCGCCTTTAGCGCAGCCTCATAGTCCGGCCACCCGCCATTGATTCGTGTATCCAGACCAGCGTAGTGTATCGATAATGCTGCATTAATATTAGCTGTATCATCTGCACTTACCTGACGACCATAAAATGGCGCAGAAGCTGCTAACCATGGCAATCTTGCTGCAAGCTTATTGCAAACACCCCCTCCAAAACAAAAGCCTACTACACCTACCTTACCGTTTGACTGAGGATGTGACCTTAAAAATTCTGCTGCTGCCACAAAGTCTTCAAAAACCATATCACCATCAAGCTTGCCTTGCATTTCGCGGCCTTCTTCATCATTACCGGGATACCCTCCCAGTGATGTTAAAGCATCTGGCCCCAGGGCCAGAAAACCTTCCAGTGCCGCCCGTCGAGTAACGTCTTCTATATGTGGATTAAGTCCTCTATTTTCATGCACTACCAGAACGGCTGGCAATTTACCGGATGCATCAGCAGGAGTAGACAACAATCCTCGTACTGTTCCATAGCCCTTAGGTGAATCAAATGTTACATATCCCGATTTTAATTTTGGATCGTGCCATGAAGTCTGTTGTGCCTCAGCATAGTTTGGTGCAAGGCTTGCCAATATTGCGGTTGCCGTTAATCCGCCAACTGCATATTTTGACACGCGATCGAGAAATTCTCTTCGATTGATTCTGCTGTGTACATAAAGATTATAGAGATCCAGCACCTCTTGATCATAATCACTGGCTTTTTTCATTTTTACCCCTCCTGTTTAATGCTTATTAGTTTAAACTGTTTTATTCTTGTTTCAATGCAAATAATTAATATTTGATAGTGACTTACCTTAAATAAAAATAATAATAATTTACAGCATATCAGCTAGTTATATATATTTTATAAATTAAATCGATATTATTCGAGACACAATAATCTGATTAATAGATTTCCAGCTGGAAATCTATAGTGTGATATGAACCTGCTACACCATAATATAATCAGAATAACAAAAATGAAATGTCATACTGGTATTTAAAACGAATAAAAATTTATATTAGAATCATTTGAAATTGGTCGTGAAGATATACCCGAGATATAAAGATATAAGACTACCCGGAAGATGAATGCCGCTTTGAAAGCTTTTCGTCGCTAATATCCATATTCGGTACAATATC